>JBFWRO010000420.1:0-3538 GCA_050248865.1 Thermomicrobiales bacterium
GACCATGAATCAGGCAGATACCCACCCATTTCAGTCACCACACCAACCGCATCAAGCGGTATGTTTGCCGGCATGATCAATGGGTTGGTGTCGTTGCGGTCCCACAACGTGTGCACCACATTCGCCATCAAACGCAGCACCCCACGGGTCCGCTGGAAGTTCTCCAGCGATCCCCACACCTCGAAGAGCTGGTCGAATGTTTCAGGATGGAACGGATAAGCCGCTTCCATCCGCTTGCGATAGTCAGCCTCATGCACCTCGGAGGGATATTGCGTCTTGCCATCCCGGTACTGGTCAAGAAACATCCGGATCGTGGAATCCCGTTTGCGCGGGTCCTCGACTTCCTGAAACAGTCGCCGTCGAACGATCTCGAAACTCTCGTCGGTCGAAGCTGCCCGCCATGACGCCTTGACTCGGCTGAACGTGTGTTTGAGGATTTTCAGCGCTTCTTCGCCGCCGTCACCGCCCACTTCGATCTGCGAACTGGGCAACGTCGCCGCCAGCAATACCTGCTGCGCATTGGCCACCGCCTCGGTCAGCGTTTGGGCGAAGGTGATATTGGCTTCGAACGATCCCGCCGCCGGCGGGCGGTCGTCCGTGCGGTAGAGCTGCCGCACGAACGCCACCCACTCGTCGATTAGGATTAGGCTCGGACCAGCTAGCTCGAACAGCTCCTGCAATGTGTCGCCGCCGGGCGCCAAGCCACTCGTGTCCGATTGCTCGACTAGCCGATAACCGTCCTTGCCGGCCAACTGCCACCCCAGCTCGCCCCACAAGGTATGCGTGGTGATCGTCTCGGTCTTCGGTCGAGGCTCGTTGACCGACAGCTTGGTGCCGACCAGTACCGCCCGCTGCACGAACAACGGCTCCCGCACATCGAGACGCTGCATCATTGGATCGAGACCCGGCAGCGTGCGTGGATCGATCCCCGACGCCACGTGATACAACGCGATCATCGAGTGCGTTTTGCCGCCGCCAAAGTTGGTTTGTAGTTCGAGAACCGGATCGCCACCCTTGCCATGCAGCCGGTTGAACGCCGATTCCAGCAGCTGGGTGAGACCTTCGGTCAGATAGGTGCGCCGGAAGAATTCCTGAGGGTCACCATACTCCGGCCCGGCCAGCTGCCGGTAGACCTGATCGAGATCGGCCGCGAACTCGGCCTCTTTGAGGTTTCCGGTGCGCACATCCTCATGCGGGGTGATCACCTCCCTCCACGGCACCAGCGCCTCACTCCCCTGGCTGTTCAGATTCTGGGTACGCTTGCGTGTTTCCGAGCGAGTCTGCTCGCTGAAGAGCGTCCGCAATACCTGCTCGTGCGATCTCTGCACCTGCTCCATCTGCTTTGGAGCGCCAGCCACTTCTAACAGCCGGATGATCGTATCCAGCGCCCGCAGAGTATCCTGGGTATTGAACTGCTCCTGATGCCCCCATTTGTTTCGCGTCGCTTGGGCCTCGTGCATGAAGCTCGCTGCGGCAGCGCCCATGGCCGGCCGAAAAATGTCATTGCGATAATCATGAAAAATGCCGAACAACCGGGTCAGATCGACGTTCTCGCCAGCGTCCGCAAATTGATTGGACCCAGTCAGCGCCAGGTCCCAGGCCCCCGCTCCCCGGCTCGCCGTAACCAGTTGCCGAAAATACGGCTCTAGCCCATCCCGCAGCAGCTCCAGCGCTTCATCGACACGTTGTCTATTAGTGAGAGCCATGGCTTCTCTCCATTAACGCCGCCCCGAAGGGAGCTGGCACTGTGAGCGATGGCGGTTATGCCGTCGCGGGGGAGTGGGCCGGATGGTTATCAGAATCCTGATCCTTGCCCCCACTCCACTTCCCATTTCCTAGTTCCTTTTTCCTAGCTCCTTCTCCCCAAACATCTGCATCTGCACATCCGACGGCGCAAGCTCCGACGCCAGCCGCTCCATCTCTGGCCAGTTCTGCACCAGCGTGTTGTAGACCAGCGACTCGCGTGTCCACCCTTTCCGGTCGGCGATGTTGAAGGCCCGGTAGGCCAGGTCGCGGGCAAGTTCGGTCCGTCCCGGCAGCGCCGCGTCGATATGTGCTTTCACCGCCGCCGACTGGGCCTGCCCGGCCTGAATTGCTTGAGCCAGCCGCTGCATGATCGCCCAGTCGCTAATATCATCGTCCGTCGGATGCCAATGCGGCGGCAGGTCGGGATACTCCTCTCGCCAGACGAAGCGCACCTTGCTCCGCCCCGAGCGCACCACGCCGTCGTGGGCCAGCTCCTCGACCGCCACATTCCGCGCCCGGGCAAGGTTGTCGGCATCGCCGAAGGGGCCGTCGTTCATTCCATACTGCTCGTACCAGCTCACCGCCCAGCCGGTGGCGCTGTCGTACTCCTCGTCCTGCTCGGCCAACACCTCGTCCAGCACCTGGTTGATCAGCGCCAGCGCCTCGCGCACCCGAAGCGCCTCGCCCGACGCCTCCCGCACCCGCCGGTACTGTGAGTAGATCGCCATCCCTGGCCCAATCGCCGCCTGGGCCAGATCAACCGGCGCAAGACTCGCCTGCTGCAACGGCCGCAAATCAGCCGCTAACTTTTCCCGCAACTCACGCAGAAATTGCTGTCGCGAGATTTGCGGTGCTGCCTCACCCCGCACGCGGCAGGCGAGGACGATTGAGGAGGCGAGGGCGTTTGTATTCTCGGCAATCATCCGATTCGCAAGCTCGGTTCGCATCGGCCAAGTGGCGGTGATCTGAAATCCAGAGGAGATCAGCCCCTCAAGCATCGTTTCCCACCCGGTCGAAGCGGTCTGACTCTGTCCATCGCCGCAAATCTCCGTCTCGGCTTGCTTGAAAGCGTAGTAGATCGTGGCGGGATACTCGCAATCCTGAATGGTGGCGAACTGCCGGAACGTCCTCCTCAGTCCGCTTTCGAAAAATTTCTCCGCCTCGGCCTTCCGGCCATCGAATCGGTAAGTTGTCGCGACAAGCTCTTCAGCCTTTGGAACCAGGAGAGTTTGGAAGAGATTCGGGAAAACACTGTCAAGAGTTTTTCGTAACCAAACATAGAAGAAGTCGCTCAAATCAGCGTATCCGATGTTGTCATAGTAAGGAGGATCAGTAGATAGAAGACTCCCGTCACCTAGAACCTGGGTGGCGTCCAGTTGCTTTGCGAAACCGGAGCGAACGACCATGAAACGATCAATGACTCGGCAAAGACTGTTGAGTGATACCAAGAAGTCTCCCGCCGCCCCAGCAAACACATTCGGTTCAGCGAAATCCCACACCATCGGTATAGCCTGGCGTCCGAAGAGGTTGCGAACTTGAGTCTTCGACGATTCCCAGCGGCATAGCGCATTTGAGATATCGCTCATCCGGCTTACCCCGAGCGCCAGGTACGTCGCCACCGCATCGGCATACGCAGCGGCCTCGGTCCCGCCGTTGTCCAGGAGGACGCCGTCATCCGTCAGACCCGCCTCGATGGAATCGGCCAGGACCCGCTCCCGAGCTTCCCCCACCAGATCGCTGAACGTCGTCAATGCCACCAGCTGCCGCTCGGTGAAGTAGTCCTTGAATTGTT
>JBFWRO010000421.1:0-3519 GCA_050248865.1 Thermomicrobiales bacterium
GTCATGTCGACAACGGAAACGAGTGCCCCCGGGACCGCAGAATCGATCGGTGACGCCTTTCGTATCGCGCTACTGATGTCTCTCGAGGAGTGTTTTGCAACCGTCCAGGGATTCATGCTGGACAAGGGTGGCTCGTTCTTCGAGACGCTGGCGGACGTCAGCGCGGAAGAAGCCTCGGCGCCCGTTTCTTCGCAGGGAGCATCGCTCGCGGCGCAGGTCAATCACACGCGTTTTTACATCGATGCCCTCATCGACGTCGCGAAAACTGGCGAGTACAAGAAACTCGACTGGGACAGCTCGTGGCGCGTCGGAGCCGTAGACGACGCAGGGTGGCAGGATCTCGTTGCGCGGTTGCGCGCGTCCTATGAGTCGTTCAGGACCATGGCGCAGACGTTCGATCAGTGGAACGAGCGGACGATTGGCGGCGCGATCGGCATTGTCGGTCACTCGATGTATCACCTTGGCGAGGTGCGGGCGGGAATTGGCGTGATTCGGGATCGCATGACTGATTCTGATGGCACCTCGTAGAGTTTCTGAGAGCTGGGTCGTGTCTTTGCACTTGCCCCGCAAGGTGCGATTACACCGCTGATCAGCGAGAGATTCTTCGCTGACGCGCAGAACGTCCGATCTCTCTTACACCTAATCGCTCACAGGCGCGATTTACCGATGGTAAGCGGAGTTCTTTGCGGCGAGACTGTCGATAGCCACTGCGAGGACGAGGATCGTTCCCGTTGCCACGGGTTGCCAGAAGGGTGACACGCCGAACAAATTGAGCCCATTCGATACGATCCCGAGCAGGAAGACTCCGATAATGGTGCCCGACATACGGCCTTGACCACCGCTCAATGACGCTCCTCCGACGATGACGGCGGCGATTGCAGTCAATTCGTATCCCATTGCTCCAGCCGGTTGACCTGTGGCCGTTTGTCCCACGAGGATGATGCCCGCGATGGCCGAGCAGGCTCCGATGATCACATAGACCGTCATTTTTACCGCGGTCACGTTGACGCCCATATGGGCGGCTGCGGTTTCGTTCCCCCCGATGGCATAGACGTAATGGCCAAATCTGGCATAGCCGAGGAGGATCGTGAGGACTATGGCGACCGCGAAAAAGACCCAGAAGGGATTGGGAATGCTGAACGACTTCCCCAGCCCCAGCCTGGTGAAGCTGAGGTCAACGCCGAATAACGGTGTGGCATTCGTCCACACATAGAGCAATCCACGCAGAATCGTCATCGTGCCGAGTGTCGAAACAAACGGATTGACGCCGACTCTCGCGATCAGCACACCATTGAACAGTCCGGCGGCCAGTCCGACAGCCAATCCGAGCCCAATACCAGCGGCCGTGTGATACCACAGTTGATCGCCATCACCGGCAAGATCGATCATCACTCGCGCGGCAACAACGCTGCTCGCGGCGGCGATCGCACCGACCGAGAGATCAAGCCCCCCGAGGATAATGGCAAACGTCATAGCGCAGGCCATGATGCCGATCACCGCGTTTTGCCGCAGGAGATTGATCAGGTTGGCCTCACTACGAAACTTGGGTTCTGCCACGCAAAGTGCAAGAAATAGCGACGTGAAGACGAAGTAGATCCCGTAGTTTCTGACGATCTCCATCGGCGGCATGCGTTCACTGGACAGCGATTGCGTTGTCGCTCCATGCGCGCTCATGGTTTCTTGCCATCCGTTCCGAGGATCGTCGAGAGTCCGGTAATCATACTGACGATTTCCTGCGGATTGGTCACCGCGGTCGGTCTCATGCCCACGAAACTCCCCCGCCGCAATACCCAGATGCGATCGGCAAGCCTGAAGACCTGGTCAAGGTTATGGCTAATGATCAGCACACCGAATCCCTGACTGCGAAGTCCTCGTATCGCCTCTTCAACCGCGGCCGTTTCCGCCACACCAAGTGCGGCGGTTGGTTCGTCCATGATGATGACTCTGGAACCCCAGGCAGCGGCCCTGGCGATGGCGATGGCCTGGCGCTGCCCGCCCGAAAGCGCGGAAACGGAGGTGGACATCGGCGGCACGTTGATACGAAGCCGTTCGAGCATCGATCTGGCGTCGCTGGCCATGCCGTGCTTGTCGAGCAAGTTCCAGCGATTGAGCCGCTCGCGGCCAAGGAAAATATTGGCCCAGACCGGCATGTTGCCGGCCAGCGCGAGATCCTGATAGACCGTCTCGATACCAGCGGCTCGGGCCTCGGCAGTTGATGCGAAATGGGCAGGACGGCCTTCGAACTCGATCGATCCCGAATCGGGCCGGAATACCGCGGAAATGATTTTGATAAGGGTCGATTTGCCCGCCCCGTTGTCGCCAACGAGGCCAGCGATTTCTCCCGGATAGATTTCCAGCGACACATGGTCGAGCGCGGTCACTCCGCCGAAGTGCTTGCTAATGTCGATAGCACGCAAGATCGGCGCAGGATCATGCGACGCAGGCGATTCCATCCCGCGTCAGCCCTGCGATCCAACAGCATCGAAGCCTTCACGCACAGTCGACCAGACCCGTTCAGGATCGTCGGGGGTCAGACCGGACATTGCCTCGCACGCTCGGTAGGACCATACGCAGATCGTTTCGATACCTTCAGCACGCATGATTTCCATTCCGGTGCGGAGCTCCTGTTCGCGTCCAGCCGGTACTGAAAAAGCCTGAATCCATGCGAGCGAGGCGGCGTGGCGTCCAGCTGTTGCCGCCACGGTCTTCTGACACCAGCGACGCAACCATGGCTCGAACTCATCCGTGGAGATGCCCTGCAGGATCCAGTACGGACTCAATCCCAGGTAGCGAACATCCGAGCGAGTCGCAAGATCCTGCCAGCCGTGATCTCCAGCATTTTCGTCCGGCAGAAAAATGATCGCTGAATCCAGGCCGCGTTGGGCTGCGGATGAAATCAGAAAGTCAAGCGCGCGTTCGATGGTTTGCTGGTGGAAGGTGGCGACATCGCCATCCCACTCCCGGGGCATATTCTTGCCGAATTGCTCGGCAAAACGTCTCTGACAGGTGTCACAACGACACGCCCAACGGGTGCTCTGGGCACTCGGAAATGGAAGCGCGAGATGGGGTTCGTCCCATGTGACAACGTCGACTCCCGCGGCACTCGCGACGTCGAGCC
The DNA here is from genome assembly GCA_050248865.1 of Thermomicrobiales bacterium. Lineage (GTDB taxonomy): Bacteria > Chloroflexota > Chloroflexia > Thermomicrobiales > UBA6265 > JAHBVL01. The sequence continues at coordinate 3,119 of JBFWRO010000421.1, forward strand.
AGTCGAGAAAGAGATTATGAAACGCTGGCTGGTTGAAACATAGGGCCGGCAGGTGATTGCCCAGCTGGTCACGCTGGCATTGGTCTGGCGACTCCATCACGGCGTAGCTGGCTGCTTCGCCACCAAAGCCGCCGCCGAGACCCCAGGGGGCAAGCCACGTTTCGAGATCGAGCTCCTTGCTGACCGCGACAAGATCGGCGATCGTACCCGGATTCCAGCGCAGGTCTTCTTCGGACATGACGTGATCGACGATCGACGCGCCCGTGGCGGCGATGGCCCGGAGATCATCGAAGGCATGCGCGTGATAGCGATTGCCAAAGTACGAAAGTCCCAGACGCGGCAATGTCATGCGGGTCGCTCCATGCGCGATGTGATCTCGCGAAGCATCTGCCGTTTTGTCC
>JBFWRO010000422.1:0-3518 GCA_050248865.1 Thermomicrobiales bacterium
ATGCAGCAAACGTTTCAGGGGATGCAGGAATCGCTGTCGCAAATGACGCCAGAGCAGGTGGCGGAGATGCATCGGATGATGCAAGACCTGAATGAGATGCTCGAAGCACAACAGCGGGGAGAGCAGCCGCAGTTCGAGCAATTCATGCACAAATGGGGTCACTTCTTCGGGCCTGACGTGCAGTCACTCGAAGACCTGATCGAACGTATGCGCCAGCAGAACGCGGCGCTGCAACAACTCATGGGCAGCATGTCGGACGATCAGCAGAGCGAACTTCAGTCGCTGATGCAGTCAGTTATGCAGGATCCCGGTCTCCAGCAGGAGATGTCCAGACTCCAGCAAAATCTCGGGCAGGTGATGCGGCCGGAGGACTGGCGGAAGTCATACGACTTCTCTGGCAGCGAGTCGCTCACGCTGAACGAGGCGATGAGAATGATGGACCGCCTCGACGCGCTCGATTCGCTCGAGGAGCAAATGCGAGATGTGCGGGACTGGTCGGACTTCGCCAACCTCGACATGGATCAGATCGAACAGCTGCTTGGCGAGGATTACCGCGACCAGCTCGAGCAGATCGGCCAGCTGGCCAAGGTGCTGGAGGATGCAGGGCTCGTCCGGAAAACACGACGAGGCTACGAACTGACGCCGCAGGGAGTGCGAAAGATCGGTGAGAAGGCGCTCAATGACATCTTCGCCCAGCTGCAGCGTGACCGCATCGGGCAACACGAGTTGAGCCGGGCCGGTGGAGCAGGGGAGCGCATCGACGTCTCGAAGCCGTACGAGTTTGGCGACCCCTTCCTGCTCGATCTTGAAGCCACGATGATGAATGCTGTGCAACGCGAGGGGTCTGGCGCTCCCGTGAAGTTGCTGCCGGGCGACTTCGAGGTGTACCGCACCGAGCAGGTCACCAGGTCGTCGACGGTCCTGATGATCGACATGAGTCGATCGATGTTCTATTCAGACAGCTTCACCGCGGCGAAACGGATCGCCTTGGCGCTCGACTCGCTGATTCGCAGCAAATATCCCCGAGACTCCCTGGACATTATCGGATTCTCCTATATGGCCGAAGTGCTCAAGCCTGCTGATCTGCCCACGCTGACCTGGAACGAGTTTCAATACGGCACGAACATGCAGCACGGTTTTCAGGTGGCTCGCGAATTGCTGGGCCGCCAAAAGGGGACGAATCGGCAAATCATCATGATCACCGACGGGGAGCCGACGGCGCACATCGAGAACGGCGAGTTCTTTTTCCACTGGCCACCCATGCCGCAGACGTTTCAGGAGACATTGCGGGAGGTCATTCGGTGCACGCGTGACGGCATCAAAATCAACACGTTCATGCTCGAACGGTCTCCATACATGATCCAGTTCGTGAACGATCTGATGCGCATCAACAAGGGCAGAGTCTTCATGGCTCAGCCAGATCAACTCGGGGAATACATCCTTGTCGATTACGTGGCCAACAAACGAAAGCTGGTCGCGTAGTAGAGGGCAGCAACATGCGCCGGAAGACATTGGGGCTCCTGCGGCGCATGCTGTATCGGACGACAATGTGCGTGAGCTGACGGTTCAGACAATCCCTCTTGGCACGATGTACCAATAGACTTTGTTGAACAGCAGCTTCTCATAATGATAGAAGTGGCTCGGGCGCGGTGGTTCCGGAGGATGCTCGAAATCGAACACAAGCTGAGTCGCCTGGCCGTATCCTGTCTCCAGAAAACAGAGGACATGCCCGTCGTAAACCGGCAGATCCTCTGCCCGCCCCGTAATTGTGGCGATGATCCGCTCGGCCATCACTTTCGCCTGGAAGTGAGCAGCGGATCCGCTTTTCGACACGGGAATGTCGGTGGCGTCGCCAAGACCGTAAACGCCTGGCAGATTGTGCACCTCGAGCGTGTGTCGATCGGTCGGCAGCCATCCCTGCTTGTCTCCCAGACCCGAATCCATGATTAGCTGAGATCCGCGGTGCGGGGGAACCATCACCAGGAGGTCATAGTCGATTTCGTCTCCCTCCAGAGACGTGACCTTTTTGGCAGCCGGGTCGATTTCCTCGGTGTTGAAGAACACCTCATAGCGGATGTCCCGTTCCTCCAGCATTGGCGTAACGAACTCGGAGACGCTTTCGATGGTGAACACGCGATTGATCGGCGACAGATAGACCAGTTCAGTCTTGTCGCGCAGTCCACGCTTCTTCAGCAGTTCTTCGACCTTGAAGACGAATTCGAGCGGCGCCGGCGGGCACTTATACGGGATGTCCGCCACACCCACGACGAGCCTGCCGCCTTCGAAGGCATCGAGACGGGCCTTCAGCTTGATCGACGCGTCACTCGTATAGAAATGATGAGCGCCTTCCGCGTACCCGGGTACCTCTTCGGGGGCGACACGTGAGCCGGTGGCCAGGACCAGGATGTCGTAGGGGACCGATTTGTGCCCCGCCAATTCCACCGTCTTTTTCACCGGATCGACCGTTACAGCCCGTTCGACGATCAAATCGACCGGCTTTCTGAGCAATCCGCGCTCCTTCTTCCGGAGATTGCTCGGCTTTTCCTCCCCGAAGGGAACATAGAGCCAGCCGGGCTGATAGAGGTGCTGTCCATACTCATCGATCACGGTGATCTTCGCCTGGCTGGATGTCAGGCCGCTACTGAGCACGTTCGCCAACAGAGTGCCGCCCACCCCGCCACCGACGATGACGATCTGTTGTGTCATCGCGTCATTCCTTTCTCTGGACTGTCGACCGAGTGGTTCAGTGGCTCTTCCGGATGACGAATCGCTTGTAATCCGGTTCCTCGTCGATCCCGATCATTTCGTGCTTGGCCTTGGCGACCCAGGCTGGAATGTCCTTGCTCGATCCGGGATCGCTGGAGAGCACGGCCAGGACCTGCCCAGCGTCCACACTTTTCACTCCCCGGATGAGTTCGAGGAGAGGCCCGGGGCAAAAACTTCCCCGCGCATCGATTTCCTTGTCAATGGTTACGCCGGTGGTAGCAGACATCGTTTCGTCCTTTCACGGGGACATGAACAGGGTCCCCATAATTGCTCAGATAAAGAGATTGATGCTGGCTTCGGAGGCTTCGTCGGCGAAGACCGCCACGCCGGTGACCTCTTCGACGATTGGATCGAGATCGTCGAGCGTCCACCCGAAAAGCTCCATCGTCTGGCTGCAGGCGCGGACACGTACGTTGCCGATCTCCCTGGCCTGGTAGAGCACATCCATCCAGTGGGGAACGCCTTTTTCCTGCATTGCCTTCATCATTGGCTCGGCGAACTCAGCGAAATCGCTGCTGATCTTCATGTTGGTGCGGACGCGCTCTTTGCGGAATGCATCCAGCCCCCAGAACGTGACGAAGAGCTCGACATCCTGTCCCATTGCGGCTCCGCCCGTCGCGAGCGTCGCTGCCGCCATCAGCTTGTCCATTGTTCCCGAGAAAACAATGATCGACATCTTGTCGGCCATGTTGCGCCTCCAGTTGATCTGGGTCGTTCGCACTCGCGAATCCCTACCCCAGTAGGGTAGTAGA
>JBFWRO010000423.1:0-3515 GCA_050248865.1 Thermomicrobiales bacterium
CGCCAACGACAAGGACATGAAAGGTGGCGTCACCGTGCTGGGGAGTTTCAAAGGGGACCAGGAGAAGGTCATCAATGAGACGAAGCACGAAGTGGAACTCATTCTCAAAGCTTCCGGAATCACCCAGGCCAAGAGCCTGCTCGACCTGGGCTGCGGCGATGGCCGGCAGCTGATGCATCTCTGCCCGCACTTCGAACACGTCGTCGGTGTCGATTTCTCTCCGAAACTGCTTGATATCGCCAAGCGGCGGATTCACGAAGTGGGATGCGAAGCCGAGTTGCATGAAGGAGACGTTTCAACATTTCGCACCGACGAGAAGTTCGATGTGCTGCTCCTTTCGGGCATCGTCCCCTGCCTCGACGACGTTCAGATGCAGCAAATGCTGGCGAACCTGAATGCCATGGCGAAACCAAACGCCGTGCTGCTCGTCAGAAGCTCGATCGCGCTGGCTGAACGAATCAACGTCGTGAATCAGTTCTCCGAGGAACTGAAGTCACGTTACACGGCGTTCTATCGCACGATTCCGGAGATTGCCGACGACTTCACTCGCATCGGATGGAAGTTGAAACAACATAACCAGCTCTATCAGCACCGGCCCGATACCGCAGTGTGGTGGTTCGAGTTTGAACGGGCCGCTGTCCATGCCCCACATGTCACGTTCGGCAATGGACTCGAGAAGGTGTCTGCATCGGTTACCCGCAATGTCTCTGAGACGTTCCGCGATTAGCACGGTGTCATTCCGTTCGACGGCTCGCGGCAGCACGTCTCATCGTTCGGCGATTCAAGCTGTTGCGCTGGATCTGGGATTGTGTCATCAGCGATCCGATGGTTATCGTCCGCCCCCCTCATCTCAACGGCTGAACTCTCGTCGCGCGAATCCCCGCAAATCATGTCTCGTCCACCTAGCACATTTGGTGCGTCCAACATGCCAGATCGGCTGCGGGTATCGACCGATTCGCCCGAAACCGGTAATAGGACACACTCCCTGCTGGTCGTGCCGTGCTACAACGAGGCCTCGCGGTTGAAGCTTTCCGCGTTTGATAATTACCTTGCCGGCTGTTCCACATCGAGCATTCTGTTCGTCGATGACGGCAGCAAGGATCAGACGGCCGACGTGATCGGCGAATTCTGCCGGTCGCATCCTGACCGGACACAGCTAATGTCCTTGCCACAAAACTCCGGCAAGGCGGAAGCCGTGCGACTTGGACTCCTGGCCGCTGCGGACACCGATGCCGAATGCGTCGGATTCTGGGATGCCGACCTCGCCACTCCGTTGGAGGCCGCCAGAGAGTTTGCTCACGTCCTCACCCGATGCCCCGATGTGCATGTCGTCTGGGGGACGCGGTTACCTCTGCTGGGGCGTGCCATCGAGCGACATCCCGTGCGGAAGCTATTAGGCAAGGTCTTCTCGGGCTGTTCGGCCATCGCGACAGGCTTACCGATTCAGGATGCTCTTTGCGGGGCAAAGATGTTTCGTAACGGCCCCCTCTTTCGCGACCTGTTCGGCATGCCGTTTCAGTCGAGGTGGATCTTCGACGTCGAAATCCTGATTCGTCTGCGAGCCCTGGCAAACTCGAAGTACGAGTTGCCGATTGATTCAATTCTGTTTGAGTTTCCTCTGGAGCAGTGGCAGGAAATTGGCGGCTCCCGTTTGAGGATGAAGGACTTCGCGCGGGCAGGCATCGAACTGGCAGGCCTCTTCTGGCAAACGCGCATCCGCGGCATCGACGCCACGCCGCTCTTGCCTGTGAACGCCGCCGCCGACTCTCGGAGAGCGGCGTAGCTGGAGTAAGGACTGCAAAGGGAGTGTGGCTCAATCATGGCCGACGACAATCACGAAAATCACTCCCACTCGCTTGTCTCATCGAACGCCGCAAGTCACCGCGACCCGACTGTCCGCTGGTTCTGGCTGTTCGCCATCGGACATCTGATTCTGTGGTTTCTGGTGCCGACGCTCACACAACCGAATGCTCCGCTCGATACGCTGGAGATGCTCTATTGGGGGCATGAATGGCAATGGGGTTACTTCAAGCACCCGCCATTGCCCGCCTGGATCGCCGAGGCCTCGTGCCAGCTATTCGGCAGAGCGGTCTGGCCGACGTATCTGGCGGCTCAGATTTGCGTGGTGACTTGCTTCTGGGCCGTGTGGAAACTGGCTCGCGAAATCCTGCGACCCTGGCATGCCCTGTGCGCGGCCTTCGTGCTGGAAGCATCTTACTACTACAACTACACGACACCCGAACTCAACAACAACGTTGTTTCTCGCACCTTCTGGGCTCTGACGATCCTCTTCTTCCATCGGGCGCTGTCGCGAGGAAAGAACGGCTGGTGGTTGTTGACGGGCATCAGCGTCGGGCTGGGGCTTCTCAGCCGATACGACACGTTCGTGCTGATCGCCATCATGCTGGGGTTTGCGATCCTGCATCCCGTGGCGCGCAAGTGCTGGCGGACCGCGGGCCCCTATCTGGGCCTGACGGCCGGACTGATACTCGTGGCTCCTCATCTCCATTGGCTGGTCACCAACGACTTCCCGACGGTTCGCTATTTTCAGAACCGTTCGTCCGGCAACGAGGGCTGGGAGAGGCATCTGATCAACCCGTCAATGTTCTTCCTCACGCAGATGGGGGCAATTCTGCCCGCCGTTCTGCTGTCGGCTCCACTCATCTCGAATTGGAGACTCCGCAAGCTTGCGAAGAACGAAAGATTCCATAGCGACTTCTTGTTATGCATGGCGCTGGGGCCATTTCTGTTTATTCTCGCGGCCTCGGCGACGTTGGGGTTCGGATTGAAATCGATGTGGGGAACCGCCCTCTGGAGCTACACCGGAGCGCTGCTGCTCTACATCGTCCCCTTGCGCGAAGATGCCCTTCCATCAAAGCGAGTTCTTTCATTGAGTGTGGCGACAACTCTCGTGTTCGCCGTTGGGCTGACGCTCCGCAATACCGCGCTCCCCTTCGTACGCCATGAGGGCTCCCGCATCCATTTCTCCGGTGACCAACTCGCGGACCAAGTGCAGGAACGCTGGGACCAGGTGAGTGACGAGCCTCTCGAATGCATCGGCGGTTTCCCGTGGCTGGCATCCAACGTCGCGTTCTACTCGGATGATCGCGCCAGCGTTTACACCGGACTCGATCAGAACAAAAGCCCCTGGTTGAGCGACGAAGAGTTCGAACAGAACGGCGGCGTGGTCCTGTGGCGAGAAAGCCCCTACGAAGACGAATTACTCAGGAAACTGCACGAGAGGTTTCCCCAGGCCATCTACGAAGCGCCAATCATGGTCCACTGGCAATCCGATGCTCAGATCGAAGATGTCGAAGTGCGGATCGCCATCATCCCGCCGGACGCCGACGAGGAAGAGAAAGATGTTGTACGGACCGCCTCGGCCACCGCTTCGGACGACTCAGCGACGGTTCGTTGAGGGATAGCTCAAGCCAGATCATGGCATCGGCCGGCCAAGTCGAGGACATCAGCGAACCACGCGAGAGTTCCTATGTCCCATCAGAGGCACGTCATTA
>JBFWRO010000424.1:0-3506 GCA_050248865.1 Thermomicrobiales bacterium
ATCTCTCGGTGGGTGGCGTGTCGGTGGATGAAGCACGGCGTTCGAGCGGGGAATGAGAGATCCCTCCACTCCGCTGCGCTTCGGTCGGGATGACAGCGTCGGCCGACGCAACAAGGCTGCTCGTCAAGAGTCTCCAGCAGGTACGATGCCGCAGGAGGGAGAGCGCAACATGAAGATCGAAAAAATCGAAACGCTGGTGTGCAACGCGCGCATGCGCAACTGGATTTTTGTCAAAATCACGACCGATCAACCCGGGCTGATCGGATGGGGCGAAGCGACCCTGGAATGGCACACCCGCGGCGTCGTGGGGTCTGTCGAAGATCTCAGCCAGTTGCTGATTGGCGAAGATCCCACCCGAATCGAGCATCTCTGGCAGATGATGTACCGCCAGCATTTCTGGCACGGCAATGGCATCGTCCGCGCAACCGCCATTTCCGGAATCGACCTGGCGCTCTGGGACATCATGGGCAAAGTCGCGGGAATGCCCTGCCACAAGCTCTGGGGTGGGCCCGTGCGGGACCATATCCGGACCTATGCCCATCTTGGAGGCGGCAAGCTCGAGGACTTCTACGAAACCGGCCGTGACGATCACAAGCGCTTTGGCGACCTGGCTCAGGCCGCAGTCGAAAACGGTTACACCGCATTCAAATCGATGGCGGTTCCGGAGACCATGCCAATCGAAGGCAACCGTCCGATCCAGTGGGCGGTCGATAATGTCGCGGCCATGCGCGATGCCGTCGGCGAGGACATCGACATCATGGTCGATTGCCATGCCCGACCTTCACCGGCGATGGGTCTCAAATTCGGGCAGGCGCTGGAGCAATTCAACCTCTATTTCTTCGAAGAGCCCTGCTGGCCAGAATCGCTCGAAGGGCTGGCGCACATCAACCACAGCCTGACCACCCCTGTAGCGACTGGCGAGCGCATGACCCACCTGGCGCAGTTCAAGGCCCTCTTCGATGTGCGCGGTTGCGAGATTTGCCAGCTGGATATTACGCATTGTGGCGGTCTGTCTGAAGCGCGACGCATTGCCGCTCTCGCTGAAGCGCATCGCATTGCCCTCGCTCCGCACAATCCGCAGGGCCCGGTCAGCACCGCCGCCAGCCTGGAGTTCGGCTTTTCCCAGCCCAGCTACATCATTTGCGAAACCGTCACTGAGGATGTTCCCTGGCGGCAGGACGTTGTCCAGGAGGGATACACCATTCAGAAGGAGGGGCGAATCGTCCTCCCCAACCAGAAACCGGGACTGGGCATCGAAATCAACGAGGACGAGGTTCGCAAACACCCGTTCGAGCAGGAACTGCCTCAGCGATCCTTCTATCGCGACGGCTCGGTTGGCGATTGGTAGAAGGGACTCGAGGACTGCGATCAACGCATGGTACGGTCTCGCGTGCAACCCGGCAAGGAACCGAAATGGCGGCAACGATCCACTTGAGAACCGCAGAAGATTTGTTGGCGATGGGCAGTGACGCTCCTTATGAGCTGTGGGAAGGGGAGCTGAAGAAAGTGTCGCCGTCCAGTGTCAGAACGGGCGTGATCAGAGTGAGATTGTCGAGTGCCATCCTTGCTCACGTAGAGACTCACGATTTGGGTTATGTCACAGATGCCCAGACAGGTTACATTGAGCAGTAATCCTCACACGGTTGTTGCCCCGGATGTCGGATTCTTCCGACCGGGCCGAGTTCCTGAGGACTATCCCGAGCGGGGTTTCTTCCCGATGCCGCCCGATCTGGCGGTCGAGGTCATCTCCCTCACAGACGAGCGCGGCGACATTCAGCAAAAACAGAAACTGTATGCGCGGGCCGGCGTACCGCTCGTCTGGTGGATCGATCCGGAGCATCGTACGGTCGCAGTCCACCGGCCCGGGCAGGAACCAGAGGTTCTCGATGAATCGCCGACGCTCGAGGGTGGGGAAATTCTGCCGGGTTTCTCATTGGCAGTTGAGCGCATCTTCATGAACAAGCGCGTGAAGCAACGTGACTGAGTTCTCAGCATTCGGCGTTGATCACCGAGGAAATTTCCAGATCAAGAGTCACGTCAACGGTGGCTGCGCCCTCATCTGGCCAGGACTGCCGCGGACCAGCCAGGGAGCCGAAGATCCTGTCTCCCTCGACGGTGTAGGGTGAACCCTGCAGAGAAGTCTGCTGCAACGTGACCGGATCCTGGGCAAACCAGCTGCCTGCGGCATCGTTGGCGGCCGAGCCTTCGAACTGCTCAAGCCCCGTGACGCCCTGGCGAGCATAGAAGACATCGATCCTGATCTGATCGAACTGGCTACCGTCTGCCAGGTCGATGCCCTGACGGTGGCTGATGTCGATGTCGATGCCTTCGCTTCCTTCATGCATGGCAAACAGCGAGAGGTCATCTGGATGCGGCTCTTCCGAGCCAAAGGAGAAAGGTTCGCATGCATACACCGATACACTCTCGAAATTTTGCCATCGACCGCATACGTGCCGCCCACGGCGCCGCTCAGATCTGAGCTGACACCGCTGCTCGCACTGTCGCCGGCGGCAGCAATCACTTCGCCGGCATTTGTGGATGTAACTCCCTCGCAGACGATCTCGAAATCGACCGGCCGGGCCGCCAGTTCCGAGCTGCCGAGGAAACTCCCCGGCCATTCCATGCCGACCGGACGGAGGACTATGCTGGTTGGAGTCCGTTTGCCATATGACCGTCCCGGATCTGCAGGACGCTTGCCTTCGCGTCAACGCAAAGCCCGATATGATGACGCAACTTGCGTCACTCTCACGCGCTGGAGGTCCTCCACACGATGCTCATCGGATATGTCTCAGACGAGAACTATGTCGCAATTGCGGATTGCGCCGTTGAGTTCGATCAAGGGGGACAAACGGTCTCTGCGACGCACTCGACTGCTCGCGGCGCGATTCATGCCGATATTCCGGCGGGAGACTATCGCGTCACGCTGGTGAAGAGCGGCTTTGGCGCAAAATCGGTGCGGCTGTCCCTGCCATCAGAAGAGCCGCAGCAGTTCCGGTTGTTGTCCGACTCACTTCTCGGCTATGTCTGGCCGAAGTGGGTGCGAAGTGGCGAGAAATCAGAGTTCCGGGTTCATGCGGTCGAGCCGTATCAGCTCTCTCTCTGGCGGTACGGCCTGAAGAAGGAATTCATCCGCTATCTTGGCGTTTTCGACGAGCACGGACCGCGCGCGGTGATGCAAATCACGCCGGACGGCGACTACACTCAGACCGGCATCAAGTGGAACCAGATCGGCTATACCAACCCGCATCAGACCCAGTTCGTCACCGGCCCGGAACGGTCAGGTCTGTATTACCTCCATGCCAAGACCGCGACTCGGTTTTTTTCCTTTCCATGGGTGGTGGCGCCGGACAAGCCACGCGCTGACATCGCTGTCGTTCTGGCGACCAATAATTGGAACGCGTACAACAACTTCGGAGGCCGAAGTAATTACGTCAACTCCTCCGGTTTACCGCCTACCCCGACAGTCAATGCCCGTCTCGATCTTCAACGCTACGACCCCACCGGCG
>JBFWRO010000425.1:0-3495 GCA_050248865.1 Thermomicrobiales bacterium
CGCGGTGCCGGTACCAGAGCGTCAACCGCAGCAGCCGCAGAAACCCCATCTCGTCGTAAAGAAGCCGGCCTTCGTCAGTGGATATGAGCGCGGCCGGCAATGTGGGTTGAGCGAGGCTGGCCCGCCAGGTCACTGCTCTTCCGATGCCTCGTCTCCGAAAATCCGGATGGGTCGCCACAAGCGTGACGTACGTGAGTTGATCTCCCAGCCACGATGAGGACCCGCCGGCAACCCGGCCTTCGCTCTCCGCCAGCCAGTAGCGACGGCGGTGATCTTCCAGAGAGTGCTGCGAGACGAGTGCTGCTGGGTCCGCGCTCGTGCCATAGGCAGCGTTTGCGCAATCGATGATGGCATGGAGATCGGCATGGCTCGAGGCCGGCCGGATGACGACGTTCTGCGGATCCTCGGGCGCATGTCTACCTGCGGGAAGGTAGTGGGCAGGGGGATGGCCGCCCAGCACCCATCCGGCCTTGCCAAACTCAGGCGATGGCCAGACGGAAAACACCCCTGCGAATCCGTGCGCCCGCTCGACGTCATAAAACGCGTCGATCTGGCCGATAACATCGGTGGCTCTGTCCGGGAGCAGCGGTCGCAGCAACACGGCGAAGTTCGAAAATGCTCCGTCGATTCCCACGTCCGATGCCGCGAAGTCGTCAGTGACAATCGTACGGGCATCGGCTGCATGTCCAAGACTGACGATATCACCGCCCATCGCCTGCACGATCTGTCGCATCACCGTATCGTCGGCAGGAGTCGTGAGACTCCATCCCGATTCGAGGTAGTGGTCGTCGTTCGCGTTTTTGCTCAACGGCCCTCTCCTCTGTACTCTGACGCTGAGTGATATGACCGGTCAGGCGAGCAGGTGTTGACGCACCTCGTATCCTCTTCTGCGAGAGGATCGATGTCCGGGGCCACTGGCCGCAACTGGGAGAGCAGCGACGTGTTGATTCGCTTCATCGCTATTGTCATGTTGTCAGCGTCGCTCGTTAATGTCGCGTCCGTGTTCGCTCAGGAAACTCCGGTAACTCCTGATCCTGAGCTGTGCACCCTCGAGCCCCGCACGATAGAGGATATTGAATCACTGACCGAAACGTCGGCGAGGCTCCCTGATTCCCCGACGCCCACGCCCGTCCCGGCGCCGTTCGAAATGCCTGATGGATTCTCCCTTCTGGAAGACGAACGAACGGAGATCGAGAAGGATCTCATTCGCGCCATCGCCTGCGTCAACACGGGAGATCCGCTGAAAGTCTTCGCGACGTACTCCGACCGGTATGTCGTCGAGCTCGTCGAACGTCTGGGCGGCATGACCGATCAGGTCATCGCCGGTCTCCTCACCGTCAGAGAGCTCACCGAAGCACAGAGACTGCAGATCATCAGCTTCGATGCTTCGATCCTGCTGCATGATGGCCGGGCCCTGGTTATCGTCACTGGCGATAATCCTGCTGACAACGTGCCGGCGGGTCCCCGGGCGTTCTATCTGGAGGAATCATTGCCCGGCCGCTGGCTGGTCGATGAGATCGTGGAGATCACCGTCGACGACAACGGGTGATGCGCAGATAGGCGGAACGCCGCAGACGCTCCGCATGCCCGCTCCCGAACCGTCAGGCGTGTCGCTCAGTCGCCAGCTTCGGGTGTCGCCGCGCTTTCGGCTTCCGTGAATGGATCGTCGTAAACTGGTGAAAACGTGGAGATTCCTCCGTCCATCGGCAGAGCCAGCGAGAATTTGCCGTCGCGGATCACAAAGGAGTTCGATTCAGACAGGAAGCGCATGTATTCCCCATCGAGTGATCCCTCACCGCAGAACATCCTCGTCGAAGCCATGATGATCGCGATATTCGATCCCTCGACGGTATACGAGCCGAATCCCCGATTGCAATCGATCTGACCGGTAACGGTGCCGTCCGCCTGAAATTCGAGGGCGAATTTTTCCGGATCCTCCGGCGCGATGATCGTTCCGTCGCCGCCCTCGAACTGTTGCCACTGCCAGACAACGCCCACGAGCGAAGGAGCAAACCACAGCGCCCCGCCCGACTCGAGGCTCAACACGAGTTGATCACTGGCCTGGCTGTTGTCGATGCTGAATCCACGCACAGTGGAAAGCTCGCCAAGAAATTGTTCGGAGAGGGACTCCGGCGGGCAGAGCGCCAGCGTCGTGACGATTTCGCCAAATACCAGCTCTGTGCCGTCGATGGTGAAATCTGAAACGCCGCGATTGCAGTCGGCGCCAATCGCCACACTGCCGCTCGGCAAAAACTGAATCGTGTATCGCAGCGGATCATCCACTGTCGTGATCGTACCTGCCCCATCATCGAAAGCTGTCAGCTGCCAGACGATCGGGGGAATCGAACCGCCGGCTTCAGGACTCCCCTCCTGCGCTCGTATCGCATCAGGTGACGCCACGATCGCAGCGGCGAAGAGGGCGATCGCGGTGACCACCGTCGCCGCTCTGCACAGGACGGTGCTCGGGAAATTCCTCATGTCATCCTCCATTGGCTGACCGGTAAATCGTCGCCTGTCGAGCCGCTGGAACGCAGCGGCCACGCTGATGTGAGAACGCGAAGCTCCCACGTCTGGTTCCAGAATATCGCAACGCGGTTGACCGAAGTGTCGCGGTTCATGCTGGCATTCGGCGCGTGCGAACAGCCCCAGCCGCCAGACTGTCAGGAAGGCGTGTGGGATACTCCCCAGTTGGCGTTTCTGGAGTTCGATCGAGACGGGTGAAACATGACAGCGACGGAGCAAATGGCGTCAGGCAAATCAGTTGTGCGAGTTCGGATGGCGCCGTCGCCTACCGGATTGCTCCACGTGGGAGGCGCCAGGACCGCCCTCTTCAACTGGCTGGTGGCAAAGGGTCAGGCGCCTCGTCAGGGCAAGGAGGGCGTCTTTGTTCTGCGGATCGAGGATACCGACCGGTCGCGATTCGTCGAGGGCGCAACCGAAGGCATTCTCGATATCCTCGCCTGGTTCGGACTCGACTGGGATGAAGGCCCTGACAGAGGAGGTCCGCACGCTCCGTATATCCAGAGCGAGCGAACTGACATGTACAAGCGCTTCGCCATGCAGCTCGTCGAGCAAGGTCTGGCATATCGGTGCTTCTGCGCACCAGAGCGGTTGCAGCAGGTTCGGGAATCCCAGCAGGCGGCCGGCCTGCCGCCCGGATACGACCGAAAGTGCCGTTCATTGAACCAGGAAGAAATCACCGCGAATCTCGATGCTGGAATGTCCTATGTGGTGCGTTTTGCGATGCCGCGCGAGGGAGAAACCGTCGTTCACGACCTGATTCGCGGCGAAATGAGCTTTCAGAACGTAAATCTGGAGGATCTGGTCCTGCTCAAATCCGATGGCTACCCCACCTATCACCTGGCCAATGTCGTCGACGATCATGACATGGAGATCACGCTGATCATGCGGGGCGAGGAGTGGATTCCGACCGCGCCGGTGCACGTCCAGCTCTATCGGGCGTTCTCCTGGGATATCCCCCAGTTCTGTCACATG
>JBFWRO010000426.1:0-3493 GCA_050248865.1 Thermomicrobiales bacterium
TCCGCCCGTACGCCGCAACGACGAAGAAATCAGCTCTGGCATCCTCCAATGGTCGGCGCATGTCGTTGTTCCGCAACGACGCCGGCTGGTACATCTGTAACCCAAGTCGCTCTGCGGCTATCTTTACCGGTGGTGGAGTCAGCTGATGATGGCGTCCGGCGGGACGGTCCGGCTGCGTAACAACCAGCGTCACCTCGAATCGCGAATCGCTGGCCAGCGCCTCCAGCGTGGGAACGGCATATTCTGGTGTCCCAAAGTAAACGATCTTCAACCGGTTTCGCTCCCATCGTTTTGCGGGCAATCGAACCCCCACAACGGCAATTGTCGCCAACTGATCGAAAGGCCGTCCACGTCAGCCCGGAGCCTGGAGACATACCCCCGACGTTGAGTCCGCCCGCCTGACATGCAGCGTACCCTCCTCCTCATTGGCTTCATGTGCGCGCTGTTGGCACTTGCAAGCTCGACGGCTATTTCCCCAGATCGACTGGATCTGGGACCACACCTCACGTCGGCGCAAACCGGTGACCCCGAGCAACTCATGCTCGATGAACCTGTTGGAGAACTGCCGATTGTCGATGACGCTCGCTGGAGCAGCGCGGTTACGAGCAACTCGCTTGTCGCGCTTCTCTGGTGGTGTGTCATGCTTCTTGCCCTGTTTCTGGCCGGTCTCCCCTGGTCACGTCTGTTGTTTCCTCGCCTGGGTGACCGGGCCTCCGGGTTGTCCCGAATCGTCGCCTGGCTGGGAGCCGGCTGGGTAGTATGGTTCCTCGCCAGTCTCGAGATCATTGCGTTTCGAGCCGTATGGTCGCTGGTAGCACTTGCGGTGCTCGGTGGCATTGGGTGGCTGTTAGTCACCAGGCGACAACCGCACGTATCGCACCTCCGGCTCATCAGAAACTCGATTGAGGAGGCCGAAGCCGCGTTCTGGATGGTCTTTGCGCTCTTTCTCTTTTTTCGCTGGATCAACCCAGACTCATGGCACCCCATCTGGGGCGGTGAAAAACCGATGGAGTTCGCCCACATCAATGCGATTCTCCGCTCTGCCCACTTTCCGCCGCCTGATCCCTGGTTTTCCGGCGGATTGCTCAACTACTACTACTACGGCAGTTACCTCGTCGCATACCTCATGAAATTGACGGGCATTCCCTCCGAGATCGCCTTCAATCTCGCTCAACCGACGGTCATTGCATTGCTGGCCTCCACCGTTTTCACCGTTTGCAGTGCCCTGGCTGGCACGATTCGAGAGAAGAATGTCTCGTCCATCGGCGGATGGACTGGGGTGCTCGTCGTCATCTTCATGGGGAATCTCGTGTCTGCCCGCAACGTAATCGAACGACTGCCCGACCTTCCCCAGCCGTCCTTCATCGAATCGACCTGGAATCCAAGCCGCGCCATATCGGGCGCCATCACCGAGTTTCCCTACTTCACGGCGCTCTACGCCGATCTGCATGCGCACGTCATCGCCCTGCCGATCACCGTTCTCCTCATCGCCACCTGTCTCGAGCTCTCGCTGCGCGGCACTCAGGAACACCAATCAGATCATGCAGCCACCATCAGACGCGCAGTACCGCTGCTGGGCCTGCTGGCGCTCACGCTCGGTTCGCTCAGCGCCACGAACGCCTGGGATGTGCCCCTGTACGCGGTGCTGATTGCGGCGTCGATCTGGATGGCCGTTGAGTTCAGGCTCACTCCGCTGGCCACCGTGATCGCTTGCGCTCTTGCCGCCCTGGCGACTCTTCTCGCCGCCGCGTTACTGTTTCTGCCCTTCCATCGACGATACGTCGCGCTCTTCAGCTCGATCGACAACGTCAGGGCGCCAACCGCGCCCGACGAGTGGCTACTCCATCTCGGTGGGTTGCTTCTGCTGAGCGGCATGGGTCTGCTTTGGTTGGTGATTCGGCCCTCCCCGACTCAGATGGCAGTCTCGCTTCGCCGCCAGGCATTGCTCACAGTCGGAGCGATCCTTGCCGCCATCTCCGTGGCTCTTTACGTCGTGCTGCGCCTCGACGCTTCGCCTTTCCAGAACTGGGGTACGCTCGTGGTGTCGTGGGCTGCAATTGCGCTCGCCGGTGCGTACATTGCCTCGCGATCGCAGGCTCGAACGATGGTGTATCTGGCTGGAATCATCGTCCTCGCCGCAAGCATCGCGATCGCCTGGTCCGGCTGGGAAGTCCTTGCCGCGGGCATCGGCATCGCCCTTCTTGGCGCTACGCTCTGGGTGTGGCCCGGTGCGCAAACACATCGTTTCACGGGCCTTCTCATCGCTGCCGCCGGCTCCGCGGTCGCCGGGCTCGAGCTGTTCTATGTCGTCGACGACCTTTCCCCCGATCCGGTCTTCTATCGCATGAATACGATGTTCAAGATCTACAACGAAGTCTGGATCGTCCTCGGGATCGCCTCGGCAGCGTTGGCGGCGCGTCTCATCGCAGCAGCGCTGCATGAGCCGGACAGCGCGGAACCGGCAATCTCCTCATCGGGTTGTACAGTCGACTTCTGCCCCGACGCTGCGCCGCCGGCTCGCCTCCGTGTGGAGAAACCGCTGGCCATGGCTGCCACCGTCGTCGTCGCGCTGGGACTCGTCTATCCTGCGCTTGCCACGGGCCCACGGCTCGATCAGCGATTCGCGAACCACTCGGGTCCGCAGGGTTTCAACGCGCTCGACTGGATGGACTATGGCGTTCTTACGAGCGTTACCGGGGAAACCATCTCGTTTGCCGGAGACCGTGCGGCGATAGACTGGTTCAACACTGAAGTGGCGGGCACGCCGGTCATTGCTGAAGCGAGCATTGGTCCCTATCGCGGCAATGGTTCACGCATTTCCATCGCCACCGGTCTCCCCACGGTCATCGGCTGGTACCGACACGAACGGCAGCAGAGGTATCGACCTGAGCTCGATGCCCGCATGGCGGATATCCAGCTTCTGTACAACGCCGAAGAGCCTCAACAGGTGCAAGACATTATCGGTCGCTATGGGATCGAGTACATCGTAGTGGGCGATGTCGAACGCTACACCGTGATCGACGAGGCAACAGGCCGAACCTTTGCCTCTTCCGAAGGACTTTCCACCCTGCAGTCCATGATCGGCACCAACCTTGAAGTTGCGTTCGAATCAGGCGGAACGATGATTTACCGGGTCATCGACGACTAGGACAGTGCCTTGCAGGTGCTCAAGACCGCAACCCTTGACCAACGCTATGGCGAATCCAGACCTCGCGATGTGTCGCGACTTCCGCTGGATGAAACTTCAGAACGTCAGCCAAGCTGCAACGAGATGCCACCTGGCAGCATAAGCTTGGGTTTCAGCTTCAGAATCTGGTCCCGGAGGCTTCCCGCTTTCTGCGCAATCGAATCGAGGAGCTCATCCTTCCGTTGGTCCTTGAGAAACGCCGCAATTTCGGCCGGATCGCTGCGGACAACCAGCTCGTGCAGCGCATTTGCCGCCGGAGCCAGCCTGGCCTGATCGCTCAACACCCCCTGATCGGTGAGAACCGCC
>JBFWRO010000427.1:0-3491 GCA_050248865.1 Thermomicrobiales bacterium
TCCCTTCGAGCCGACCTGGTTCGAAGAACCGACCGACCACACCAGGATCGACTCCACCGCCGAGGTCGCTCGTCACACGACGGTGCCGATCGCCACCGGCGAAAGTTTCTCGACCACCCATCAATTCGCAGAGCTGCTCAGGCATAACACTGTGCACATCCTCCAGCCCGATCCCACCAATGTCGGCGGCATCCTCAAAACCCGGTTCATCGCCGCTATGGCGGATGCCAACTACGCCATGGTCGCCCCGCATCAGGCCCAGGGACCGCTCTGCACCGCCACGTGCATCCAGATCGGCGCCTGCACGCCGAACCTCCTCGTGCAGGAACTCTTCGATGAGTTCAATGTTGGCTGGGAGCACGAGCTGACCACCAATCCGGTCCGGGTTGTCGACGGTCGCATTCAAATCCCTGATGGCCCCGGTCTTGGCACCGATCTCAATTGGCCTGAAGTTGAGAAGCACCCTTATAACTCGTCGAACTTTCTGCCCCTCTTCGCACCGGGCTGGGAACGGCGCGAGGGCGCGAGGGACACGAACCAATGACCGATCTGCGCGGCTGCATCCCCATTCTCTGCACTCCGTTTCATGACGACCATTCGGTCGATTACGACTCGCTGGAACGTGAGGTCGACTGGGTTCTTGCAGAGGGTGCGGCTGGCGTCGCAACGCTGGCGCTGGCCAGCGAGGGATACAAGCTCAACGATATCGAACGGGTGAATGTCGCTGACGTCGTCATCAATGCAGTCGCCGGTCGAGTTCCGGTTGTTGTCTCTGCTGACGGCCCAGGGCACGCCGTTGCGCTCTATCGTGCCCGCAGCGCGGAAGCTTCCGGCGCTTCGGCGCTCATGGTGCTACCGCCGTACTTCGTGACGCCTGATCTCCAGAATCTCTACGACTACTATCGCCAGATCGGGGAGGCTGTCTCGATTCCGGTGATGATTCAGGATGCCCCCCAATTGACGAAGGTCTCCATGTCACCCTCGCTCTGGGCCCAACTGGCCGCCGACGTCCCGACCATCAGGTACGTCAAGGCCGAAGGTACCCCAGGAGGTCCCGTCATCACCGAAACGAGACGGCTGAGCGAAGACCGCTTGCAGCTGTTTTGCGGCTGGGGAGGTCTTGGCGCCATCGACGCTTTTGAACGCGGCGCTGTCGGCTCCATGCCCGCCCCAAATTTCACCCGGCTTTTCGCCGACGTCCAGTCGCTGATCGATCGGGGCGATACTACGGCAGCAGAAGCGCGATTCGACAGCGAGTTGCCGTTCAGCCTCTGGGCCATGCAGTCGATCGATTTCTCCGTCGCCGCGGCAAAAGCCGAATTGCACGCTCGCGGCGTGATTCGCTCGACCGCAATGCGGCAACCTGCCACCGCGCTCGATGACATCAGCCAGCGACAACTGGCCAGGTGGATCGCCCGGCGCTTCTGAGCCAGTTCACAGGTACCGATGAAGAACCGGCAAAGTGATACGATTTCCAGTCGCGCCGCGTTAGAATAGGCAGGTGAGGAACCAGCCTCGGGCGCTCACGGTAAATTGGCCTGTCCACGCGCCGCAACCAGTCAATGGAGTACTGCAATGATCGATCGGATGGTGAGGTTACGTCTCCTGCCGCTAATGGCGGTGATAGTGGGGATGTCGCTCTTTGGTGGAAGCCTGACACTCGCTCAGGACGGTGGGCGCATCGTCTCTTCTGAGGTGGGAGAGATGCCAACGACGGGTGCTCTGCGCCCGGGACCGATCGGCGAAGAGCCATTCCAGTCGGACGCCAATGTCGGTGCGGTGCCGCTTGCCATCGAGATTCCCAACGCCGCTGTCAATGCGCAGATCGAACGACAGGACATTGTCGATGGCGTCATGCTCGATCCGACAGGGCCCTGGGTCGTCTCCTGGTACGATGCGTCGTCCAAACTTGGCGAAATCGGCAACATCCTCATGGCGGGGCACCTCGATTACTGGGATGTCGGTCCCGCGGTGCTGTACAACATCAATAACCTCAACGAAGGAGACTTGATCCGGATCACCGGAGAGGATGGCGTCGTCTACACCTACTCGGTCATCTGGCGGGAGAACTTCGAAACAGCCACCGCGCCGATTGCCGATATTGTCGGACCGACCGACACTGAAAGTCTGACCCTGATCACCTGCGGCGGTCCGTTCGATTATGCCAACGGCGTCTACCTCCAGCGGACCGTGGTTCGCGCCGAGCGAGTGCTCGATGTCGCTGAGACTGCCTGAACATACTGACAATAGGTATCGAAGAAACCGGCGACCACAATCGCCGGTTTTCGCGTGCTGGAGAGCCATGACTTGGATGCCGCGTCGCTCGATACATTGATCGTGAATTACGCCGCCGGAGGTTCGAGCCGGCCAATTGAGGCTTTCCTGACTCGCGATTCCCGTTTGCCCGGTCCTCGTGCAAATCTGGAGCTGGCTGAGCGGTTTTCCAACCTGCTCAGAGATGCCTGTCCAATGGGGCGCGCCGTTCACCTCCTGGAGTCGTTTGCCTCGGTTTCGCCAGAAGCCGCGGGAACGAATGAACCGGCGGTCTTTCTCCCATTCGTCGGGGCTCAGACCGCAGGTGCCCTCTACCTGCACGCAAATTCAAGCGAGCGGGCGGTCCTGCTCCGCGTTATTCGGAATGCCGCAAATGATCCACGCTGGCGTGTTCGCGAAGGAGCAGCCATGGGTCTCCAGCGTATCGGCGACCTCAGCTTTTCCGAGCTGCTGGGTGTATTGCAGGATTGGAGTAATGATGCCTCGCTGTATGAACTCCGCGCCGTCGTGGCCGCACTCGCCGAACCGCGCCTGCTCGGTGACCCGTCAGCAATCCTGCTCGCATGGCCGTTCGCTGAAAGTGCGTTAGGTCGACTGCACGAATGTCCAGTGACTGAGCGCCGGACTCCAGATTTCATCGCTCTGCGCAAGGGACTCGAGTACGCACTCAGCGTCCTTGTGGCCGCCGACCCCGAGACCGGATTCGCGCGACTCCGGGAGTTCGCCGAGATTCAGGACAAAGACGTCAAGCGAGTCATACAGGAAAACCTGAAAAAGAAACGACTGGCGGGGCGCTATCCCCAGCAAACTAAGGTCGTACAGAGCATCCTCGATCAGATGACATAAAAAGCTCCACCATCCAGTCAGGCACGTTCTGCGTGGTATGCTCGAACGCTGTTTGTCGTCAATGAGACCCAACCGGATCGATTGCTGTTGACTACCGCCGCTTCCCCTCTGCCGACCGGCATGCCTACGACCTCGGTGCGCTGCATGATGTGCGGCGCCACTGCCGCTGATGCGTCCGGCGTGTCCGCATGCATCAGCTGCGGCGGTCTTCTCGACATCGAGTTCACCTTCGTGTCACCCCTGTCACGAGACGACCTTGGCGAAGCTCCCGGGGTGGACTCGCTCAATTCGGGCGTCTGGCGTTACCAGAAGATTTTGCCGCGGTTCGATCGTGACACGATCGTCACCCGCTCCGAGGGCTCCACCCCGAT
>JBFWRO010000428.1:0-3486 GCA_050248865.1 Thermomicrobiales bacterium
TTCATCAAACGCAGTCTCTGCCGGATCGTGACGAAGTTCGTGAGCGTGCCACCCAGCCAGCGACGATTGATGTAAAACTGACCGGAACGCGCTGCCTCTTTGGCGATGACTTCCTGCGCCTGTTTTTTGGTCCCGACGAACAGGATTCTTCCACCCTGGGATGTGATCGACTGAACGAGGTCACTCGCTTCGTGAAGGAGCGGAAGTGTCTGGTCGAGGTCGATAATGTGAACGCCATTGCGCTGCGAATGAATAAACGGCTTCATCTTCGGATTCCAGCGCTTGGCCTGGTGACCGAAGTGAACGCCTGCGTTGAGCATCGTTTGCATGATCTGATCCGGTGTTCCGGACAAGAGGGGACTGGTCACGGGTATCCTCCTTAGCGCGTTTTGGACTTCAGCGCCATTCACCCCAGACGGGACCGGCAACCCCGTTCAATCGCCGGCACGCCCGCGTCTGGTCCTGACGCTTGCCAGATAGAGACCCGGCAGATGCCGGGCCGCCGCACAGTATATCAGAGGAACGAAGGTTAGCTTCCGGAACGTTCGATGAACTGGCCAACGACCCAGCCTTCATCGCCGTTGGTCGTGGCGACGTTCCACCAGGTATAGGTTTCGTCCTCGACCGGAGTACCGCTGAGGATGCTGAGTTCCTCGCCGTTGGACAGCACGACGACGACATCAGCGCTTGTCGTCGCGTCGGCGCGGAGGTTCACGTTATCGTCATTGACGACGACGAACTCCCCTTCTTGGTACCCGTCAGTACCGCCTCCGTTCTCAACCGTCCCGGTTGTTGCAGTGGGTTGGGAGGCGTCCGGTGTCGGTTGTGTCTGTACGTCTGCCGGAGTGGGAGCAACGGTCTGCGCCGGGGCCAGCGTGACGGCCGCCGAGACGGTCGGTGTCTGCGTCGGGGCGGTTATCGGTGTTTCGACCACAGCGATTTCGGTCGATCTGCCAGGATCCTGGTCATCGTCGCCAATAAACGAACTAGCCCAATACCAGAACACACCGAGCAAAAGAAGCAGCCCGGCGATGGGAAGGGCGATGCGAAGGTAGTCCGTCCAGTAGCGTTCTTCCGGCTGATAGCTCACAAACGGCTCCTGTCCAATGGATCTGGAATCGGGGCGCTGACGCCGCCTTATGGTCGGGGCGTCCTCTCCCGGCTGCCCGGTTATTCGCGCACCGGCATCCTGCGCTTTGTCATTATAGAGCGATGGTTGCGGGCCGGCGGGCTCAGGAGGAATGCGTGGCGAATCCGGGCCTCCGGTGAGATCACGTTCAGGATATTCGGCGTACACCTCATGTTGGCCGGGATCGACCAATAGCGCGTCTTCCGCGCTGTCCATCGGTTCCCAGTAATCTCCTCCACGATACGCACAGGCGAGATCGATCGCGGCGACTGGCTGGCTACGACCGGGTGCAATGAGCCGGGGGTTGCGGCACCACCCCTGCCGGGGATCGAGGGAAGACTCAAAATGCCGGCAGGTGCCACAACGACGCTCTCCGCTCATGGTTCACGCACGCACCTGTCGAACGACGCGTTTTCCCGCCCTTCATACGCGTCTCCCGACGCAGTTCGCGAAACGCGCGGAATTCGTCACCATGCGTGGGAATTGTGCGGGAATACCGCCAGAAAACCGTTCGGAAAGTATATCATGCACGATCCTCGTGCCCCGCTCGCGGCCAGAGACAGGATTCAACGGCTATTCCTCGACTGAAGGTGCGGGTTCGTCCGGCGGCTGACCCTCCCAGGGTGTTTCAGGACCACCGAGGCGTCGAATAAACGTACTGGGAGTTGCGGGCTCACTTGCCAGAAGCGGCGGGCCTTCGGCCCGTTTTTCCTGCCTGCTGGCTCTGGGTGCAGCACGAGGTGTGGGCCGCTCCTGAACCATGGGCTCTTCATCTGGAGTCGACTCTGCCGGTGGCGCCTGCGCTGCCACCATCGTCAAATCACCGTTGTACACCGCGCCCTGGGCAATGACCAGAGCCCGAGTTTTCACTTTCCCAGTCAGCACGCAGCTGGGGAGCAATCGCAATCGACCCCGGCAATCGATATCGCCGGTGAGATCTCCGGCAACCGTGATGTTTTCGGCCTCGATATGAGCACTGACTGTTGCGCCTTCGGCGACAAAGAGCGTCCCCTGGCACACGATGGTGCCCTTGACCACACCATCGATTCGCAGATCGCGCTCGGCCACGAACGATCCATCGAATGTCGAAAACTGATCGATGACGCTGATCGAGCGATCATCTTCCTGCGGGGTGGCGGTAAGGGCTCCGCGTCCGTACTCCTGATTAGCGAATGACATCGCCAGTGCCTCCCGTATTCCTCCACTGCCGGTTCTGACAGGTCATGATTGCTGTTCCGGTCCGGTCGACGCTTCCCGACGCCGCACCAGGGAGGTCGGCGCTTGCCGGGGTGTTTCGAGATTGGTCATCTGGATCGAACCGTTGATCTCCGCTCCATCGTGAACGACGAGCACCGGAGCGCGAACAGATCCGTTCACGCGGCCGGTCGGAAGCACTTCGAATCGTGTGTCGCAGGTGACTTCGCCATCGTAGCGGCCGGAGACCACGACATTTCTGGCATGCACTTCAGCCGAGACCATTGCCTCATCCAGGATGTACACATCCTCCTTCGCCCGAATGACCCCGTCATACCGACCGAGAATATGCATCGACCCTTCAGAGGAGACTTCACCTTTCCAGGTTGTGTCATGGTTGATGACGGTGACCTGAGAATCTATGGCAGGGATGGCGGGAACCTGCGACTCGAACGTGGATATGCTTGTTTCTTCCTCATACGCATAGTCCGGCTGATACTCCTGCCGTTGGTACGATGCGTCTTGCTGCTCGTACCGGCCAGAAGCATAGGACTGCTCTGCGTATGGAGCGTTTTCGTCAGTCGCTTCCGCGTCCTCGAAGCCCTCGTCATCTGGCCCGCTGCCCAGCTGCTGGCGCAGAGCGCTGATCTGTCTCTGGAAGGCGTCGCCTCCCTGTTTGTCTCGCCGAAATACCATTCTCGTCCCCCACGCGGCTCGGAGTGCCACCCCTCGTCATGGTTGCATTACCCTCGTCCGGTTTGCCGAGTCAGGCATGCAACCTTTGACTCGGAAAGCACCGGCAGGGTGCATGCGGAATCGTAACGAACGCGGATCAATGCGCGGCGGAGCGTACGTACAGAATACCATCCGGACGAAGAGTCTGCGCGCCCGTTACTGGAATGAACGAGTCACAGTGAAAGTCGGTTTCGCTTACGGGGATCGTGCCAACCTAGATATTGTGGTGGGAACGGTACTGCCAGACGGACATGACCGCGGTCGCGCCTTCGCCAACGGCGGTGGCAACGCGCTTGCCGGAACCCTGGCGCACGTCTCCGGCCGCGAATACGCCAGGAGCGCATGTTTCGAGGAGAAACGGGTCCCTGTCCAGTGGCCAGCGTTTTCGATCGACTCGGAGAATGTCCGAGCCAGTAATGATAAATCCA
>JBFWRO010000429.1:0-3472 GCA_050248865.1 Thermomicrobiales bacterium
TGGGGCGGCCTGAAGAGGTTGCCAATCTCGTGCTCGTCCTGGCCAGCGCCGAATCATCCTTTTGCACTGGCGGCTGCTACCGGGTCGATGGCGGACTGCTTTCCCCACTCTTCAACGGCTAGAGCGAATCGTCGCCGGTCGTGGCACACTGACGACCTGCTGAGAAGCGCCAGACGGCTGGCGCCATCTCGCAGAGCAGGAATCGCAAACCGCACCAAGGAGTTTTCTCAATGCCCGGCCCACTCGAAGGCCTACGGGTCGCCGATTTCACGCAGCTTGCCCAGGGGCCATTTTCCACCCAGATTCTGGGCGACCTCGGCGCCGACATCATCAAAATCGAACCGCTCAAAGGCGACTGGATGCGCCACTGGTCGATGGCCAACACGTGGGTCAATGGGCACGGTGTCTCATTTCTTACGCTCAACCGGAATAAGCGATCGATCGCTATCGATCTGAAGAACGAACAGGGCCGCGAGGCTGCGCTGCGCATCATCGGCGCCTCCGATGTCCTGACGGAGAACTTCCGGCCCGGCGTGATGAAACGACTGGGTCTGGATTACGAGTTTCTGCACGAGCAGTTCCCCGAGCTGGTGTATGTCGCGAGCACCGGCTGGGGATCGACCGGTCCGTACGTGACGCGGCCAGGACAGGACCTGCTGGCGCAGGCGGTGTCGGGGACGTCGTATCTGCAGGGTGAGGAAGGCGGTCCGCCCCTGGCCACGGCCGTGGGCGTGGCCGACTTTACCGCCGGGTTTCACATTGTCATCGCCGCGCTTGCCGGAGTGTTCCGCAAGCAGCAATCGGGTCAGGGGCAGCGGATCGACGTCGATCTGCTCAGCTCCATGATGCACCTCTACATTCAGGAGTACGCCGTGTATCTCAACGGCGGCGGCGAGCCCGTTCGAAGCAACTCCGGGATACCGAATGCCTATCTCGGAGCGCCCTATGGCTATTTCCAGACTGCGGATGGCTATATCGCGATTCCCATGAACCCGATCAACAAGGTGGCGGAGCTTATCGGCGTGGAAGGCTACGAAAACGTGACCGAAACGCAGGTCATGGACGGGCGGGACGCCATCCGCGGCGATCTGGCCAAAGGATTCCTGGCGAAAACGACAGACGAGTGGCTGGAGATTCTGCTGGCCGAGGACATCTGGTGCGCGAAGGTGCAGAACTTCAGCGACGCCGAAAACGATCCGCAAATTGCGGAAAATCAGATGATTCTGGAATGGGAGCATCCGGAAGCCGGAACCGTCCGCACGACCGGCGTGCCGTTCCGGTTGACGGAGACTCCGGGCGGGGTGTTTCGTCCGGCTCCGCTTCTGGCGGAACACACCAATACCATTCTCGCGGACGTTGCCGGGTACAGCGAACCGGAAATCGAGCAGCTTCACGCTGCGGGAGCAGTTGCCTGATGACGACACCGTTGTTCGCCAAACCCGCGGGAATGCGCAACCGCCCCGCGTTCGTCGATCTCGATACGCTTGCCGGGATGGTGCGCGACGGCGATCGCGTCGCCATGGGCGGATTTCATTTCTCCCGCCTGCCGATCGCCATGTGCGCGGCAATTGCCCGGCGCGGCGTGAAGGACCTCCATTACATCGCCTGGGGAGGCAGTCTGGGACTCGAGGTCCTGCTCGAGGGCGGGTGCATCGGCAAATTGGGGCTCTGCTTCAACAGTCTGGACGTTTTTGGGCTTGCTCCGCGATTCCGGAAAGCGGTGGAGTCGGGCGAGATCCCCATGGAGGATCTCACCGACACGGTGCTGATGGAGGGCCAGCGCGCGGCTCGTTACGGCATGGACTCGCTCGGGTTTGTGGCCCCGCTCGGTTCTCAGCTGCTCGAGCGGAACACGATGGGCCGGATGACCGAGGATCCTGTCAGCGGACGCCCGATCGGCATCGCCGAGCCGATTCCGCTCGATGTGACCTTTCTCCACGCTCAACGAGCGGACGAGGACGGCAACGTGGAAATCCAGGGGGCACGCAACCTCGACCTGACCGCGGGCTTCGCCAGCCGGGACATTCTGGTGACGGTCGAAGAGGTCGTGCCCCGGGGGACGTTCCAGGCCGCGGGGAGCCCACGCGCCTACATCCTGCCTCGCACGTTCGTGCGGGCCATCGCTCATGTGCCCTTCGGCGCGTATCCGACATCCTGCCTTCCCTACTACCCGACCGACTACCGGGATCTGGCGCGAGTGACGTCGGGTGAGACGCTCGCTATCCAAACACCTGATGCCACCCGGGCTGCATATCTGAAAAAAGCGGCGAACGTTCGCACCCACCAGATTACCGGTGAGGCGCTGGCGGCGCAGCGAGCGGATCCGGAAGCGGACGATGCGCCGGCCACGATCGACGAAGTCATGGTCGCCTGGCTGGCGAGTCAGTACGACAACGACAGTGTCTGCTCGGTGGGATCGTTCACGCCGCTGGCGTTCTGCAGCTATCTGCTGGCCAAGAAAACGCACGCCCCGGATCTCGTGCTGATGGGGTTCAACGGCGGTCTCGTCGACGTCGGCGAGCGACCGATGAGCCTCTGCCTGGCCGAGCCGCTCGATTTCTGGTCGGCGGCGCTGCACATGGGCGGCGACGACTCCTTCCACACCTATTATCAGCGCGGACTGATCACCCACGAGGTGGTCTCGGCGGCCCAGATCGACAAGCGGTGCAACACCAACAATTTCGAGGTCACCTCGCCCAGCGGCAAGAAGATCCGGCTGCCGGGCCAGGGCGGCATGGCCGATGTGGCGAACATGCACCAGCATTTCATGCTCTATCTGCCGCGGCACACGACGCTGACGATGGTCGAGCAGGTCGAGTGGATCAGCGCGGCGCGCGCGTTGCTCACCGACGAGGAGCGGCTGCGGGCAGGACTGCAACCCGGTCACGTGAGGTTGATCACCAATCTGGCCGCATTCGAGCTCGATTTCGCGTCGCGGGAGCTTCAGCTGACCTCGATCCATCCGGGCGTGACGTTCGACGAGGTGCAGGAGAACACGGGATTCGCCCTGAAGCGCAATGGCGAGACCCCCGTCACGCCGACGCCATCGGCTGAGCAGCTTCGGATTCTGCGCCGTGAAATCGATCCCCTCGGCATGCGCAGCGTGGAGTTCGTCGCCGGCAAGGAACGCGGACCGCTGCTGATGTCGCTCATCGAAGCTGAAGAGGCGCTGGTGCGGGGGTTGTAGGCGTCCTGGAGAAACCTCCCCGTTCGCCGATCCTGCGGTAAACTCAGCTTCACAAACCGCACGAGGAAAATGGGCAGGTCGGCGAACCCGTTGAACTTCCAGGGAGAGTATTCTCGCTCCATGCAAACTGAGAAAACCACAAACCTGAGCAGTTTCGTCTGGTCGATTGCCGAGATTCTGCGCGGAGACTTCAAACAGTCGGAATACGGCAAGGTTGTCTTGCCCTTTGTAGTGATGCGACGGCTCGATTGCCTGCTTGAACCGACTAAACAGGCGGTGCTGAAC
>JBFWRO010000430.1:0-3466 GCA_050248865.1 Thermomicrobiales bacterium
CGGTCCACCGCTGAGAAGAGAGACAAAGACATCGCCGTTCCCGCCGATCGCAACGCCCGTTGGCACTGGGTCCAGCTCCTGTGCACCGCCGCGCGCGGGATTGCCGCCTGGTTGCTGCATTTCCTCGGGCAGCTCGATGCCGGGAATCACGGCGACAACCGCAAGTTCCCCGGTCGTGGGATCAACGCTGTAAACCGTATTTCCACCGGCATCAGCAACATAGAGCAATCCGTCTGCGCCCTGCGCCAAACCATAGAGGTTCGAGTCCACGGCGTTCGGATCGGGGTTGTTTGCGATTTCGTATGCACCGATATCGGCAAGAACCGTGATCTCGCCGGTGGCCTCGTCGATCGCAATAACGCGATTGTCGTGGTCACTTGCAGGGACGGTGCCGGTGGCAGGTCCTGGTCCACCGACAGAGACATAAATCGTGCCATCGGCGACGGCAATGCCGGCAGGACCAGTTGCTTCAAAGCCGCCAATCAAATACGACGTAATGCCTGAAGCAACAACTGAAACGGTGCCATCGGGCGCGATCTTGGTGACCTGGCCCGACGGACCACGAGTCGCGAACGCTGTCATCGACTCGGGTGTTCCGGTCATGGCCTCGGGGGTTCCTTCGGAAGACCCCTCAGCGGGCGCCATGAGCTCCTCATCGCCGCCGATTCCGGCCTCTGTGACGTACACCGAGCCGTCCGCGCCAACAGCCAGATAACGCGGAGACATCAGGCCACTGGCCAGAACGGTTGGCTCCGGTCCAGCCGCGACTGGGGAGGCGACAGGCGATGCATCCTGCGCCAGTACGCGGCCCAGTCCACTGACGGCCGGCGCTGCTGCAGCGCCAGCGAGAAGAGTGCCTTTCAGGACGGTTCTACGTGTGGTCATGTATTCCTCCAACTACGCGTCATCGACACGTTCGATTCGTGGGTTGAATCCTCACCCCACCTCTCAGTATAGCCCCCAAGTGCCTGGAATCGGGCAAGTTCCCAGCTATCAGGCCACTGACTCCTCTCCGCACGCCTCTGTCGAGGTTCTTGTCAACTCCCGGCGTCGTCGACGACGATAATTTCAGCGGTCATCCCCTGGCGCAAGTGCTGCGTACAGACCACTTTGTAGGTTCCCGCAGCGTCGAACGTATGCGTAAAGGTCTGCCCAGAGCCGATCTGCCCCGATTTTATCGATCCGCCGCCGCCCAGCACGCTATGCCAGTTGCCGCCATTGTTGACAAAGGTCACGGTTGTCCCGGTAGCGACCGTCACTGACTGGGGCACGAAGCGATTGTCGACGAGTGCCACAGTCACGTCGCCGGACGCCACCTCACCGGTGGCGGTATGGGGATCGGTCTCGACGATTTCGATTTCCGGAGTGGCCAATGCCGGCTGACCGTGTCCCATATGGCTTGCGCCGGACATCGCCCCATCCTTGCTTGGCACCGCAAGTCCACCCGTGTCAGGATTCCAGCCTTCCGCCAGCGGCCCGGATGGGAGAACCCCTTCGTACTGGATGATTGTCATCATTCCGTTGTCGGCGTGGTTTTCGATGTGACAGTGGACCATCCAGACACCGGGGTTGTCGGCGACCATGAGCAGGTCGTAGCGCTCCCCCGGTGCGATCATGATGGTGTCCTTGGTGATCTGCGCCGCCTCCGGCACGAAATTGCCATCGGTGGCCACAACCTTGAACGAGTGACCGTGGGTGTGGAAGGGATGAGAGGTTGTGCCCGCGTTGATCAACCTGATCAAGACCCGGTCTCCCTCGGTGACCAGCATCGGCGGGATCGAATCGTGCATTTTGCCATTGAACAGGAAGTAATCCGTGCCGAGTTCGCCGCCGCGAAGCTGTGAGTCCCGCGGACCCCTCGGGGCCAGACCCAGTGCGACATCTGGTGTCAGTTCGACATCCCATTCTGACAGGACATAGGTGTATTCGCGATCGAACGCGATCTGGGGGTCCTTTGGTTCGACAATGAACGAACCGTAGAGTCCAAGCATCACCTGATTTGCAACATCCGTATGGGAATGAAACCACCTCGTCCCCGAAGGAGTCGCCACGAATTCGTACGTGAACGACTCACCTGGTTCGACGGCGGCCTGGTTGAGACCGACGGGACCGTCCATGTCCGGCGTCAGATTCACGCCATGGAAGTGGATTGTCGACGCTGCTGGAAGCCTGTTCACGAAGGTGACGCGAACCAGATCACCTTCCGTGACCCTGATCTCGGGACCGGGAACCTGTCCGTTGTACGCCCACGCCTTGACCGTGATCCCGGACTGCAGCTCCCAGTCGATTTCCTCCGCAACCAGGGTGAACTCTTTGACCTGTTGGGCGTGGGTTTCGCTACCAGCGTCTGACGTGGCCCAGATCGCCATGGCGACCGCGGACACCAGCATCGCAGCGAAGAAAACGGTTCGCGCTATCCTGAAGGCAGACGCTCGTGACACAAGCCCATCCTGTTCGCTTGCAAAGGCGTTCGATTCTGACTGATTCAGTAAAGCATTCATATGAGCCCATTTCCATGAGTGTTCATGTGTATTGCCGATAAACGTGATCGACTGCCGTTTGTGGAATTCATCGCAATCCTGGCAGGCTTGCCAGCACATGTGCCGGATCATGCTCGCGCTTCAGCTCCCGAAGCCGGGCGAAGTTCGACGCGCCGAATGCTTCCAGGCCTCTGCCGATGTCGTCCGCATCGAGGTATCCGAGATAGGCCGACTTTCTGACGTGCGGACGCAGCCGGTTCCAGGTGCTGGCCATCCAGAAGTACGCATCGCGACCACTCGTCGTCTCCTGCCAGCCGGCATCGACGATCAGGTTGTACTGCACGTCCCGGTGAGGAAATGCGGTCTCGTCGGGCGGCACCCGGTTGGCCGCCCCACCCGCGTGCTCGATCAGCACCATGCATTCACGCGTGGGAGCGCTGCTGAAGGCGTCGATGGCGGTGGCGATGAAATCATCGTTTGCACGGTCGAAATACGCCGACTTCATCGACCGGTTCAGGCCGGGAGGCGACATCTTGGCCAGTTCTCGCTGCAGGAGGCCATATGGCATAGTGCCGATCATGTCCATGACTGGAGGACCAAAGTTGCGGAGAGGAGCGATGACTTTCTCCCCGGTCTCCAGATCTCCCGACCAGGTCACGCCCACTCCGACCATTTTTCTGCCATCCGGTCCGTGGAGCATCCCGGTCATGGTGGTCAGTTCTTCAGGCGCCTGCGCCGTGAAGTCGCAGAAGAACTCGAGGACCTCACGCGCCCGGTCGAACGGGTGCAACACCATGCCGGCCACCACCGGACCAACCGGGATCAGGTCGAACTCATAGGAAGTGACGATGCCAATGAATGATCCTGCGCCACGGGCCGCCCAGAAGAGATCGGCGTTTGACGTTGCGCTGGCGCGAACAGCTCGTCCCGCTCCGGTGACGATCTCCACTGCGCGCAGATGATCGATCGAGAGTCCGTGGTGGCGA
>JBFWRO010000431.1:0-3457 GCA_050248865.1 Thermomicrobiales bacterium
TGGCAAGGGGACCGCGATCAGGGACGGCGTTTCGAACCCCTGGAGCAGATCGAGCGCCACGCGAATCGAAACGGCGACCAACCCCGGAGATTGACCGATCGAGATCGCTGGCATTTCGTCCGCAAACTCGAGCATCTGCTTGCGGAACCCATTTTCCGCTTCACCGGCAAACGGAACGAGTGGTCTGTCTGCGGCGAGGAATGCGCGCACAGCGCCGTCGGTTCCGCCCTGACACCAGACACCCGTAATATCGCTGTGTGCGGCAAGCGCGTTCGCCGTTACTGTCTGCGCGGTGCCCGGATCCCATTGCCCGACGACCTCGACGATCTCGATATCGGGGTATTGCTCGAAGACCGACTTGCCGCCTTCCTGGCGGTCGATGTCGACACTGGTGCCGGCAACGCCGTTGATCATCAGAATTTTGCCGGATTCGCCGGCGTTTTCGATGAGGAACTCAGCCCAGATCTTGCCCATTTCGAACTGATCTTCATTGACCTGGACGATATCGGAGGCCTCGACGATCGCGTCGAAGGCAACGATGACGATGCCCTCCTGGCGGGCTCGCTCGACGGTCGGTGTGAGCGCCGTGGGAGAAATGGCATTGATGATGATCGCCTGCGCCCCGGCTGAGATCATGTTCTCAGTCTGAGAAATTTGCGCGGCCACGTCTTCGCCGGAGGAAGCAACCTGCCAATCGGCGATCAGCGGAGCGACATCCTCGCGCGTGACGAAAACATTCGCCATGTTGATCATCTGGGTGCGCCAGACATTACCGATGTAGGAATTCGACAGCGCAAGATTGTATGGCGGGTCGGCGAGGCGCTCATAGGTGACTGGTTCGGAGCCTTCAAACGACTGATAACAGGCTGCACGGTCGAACTGCTGTGAATCTGGTCCAGGAGTTTGCGCACCGACTCTGTCGATTGCGAAGCGACCACCACCCGCCGCGGTGACGGTTAGCGCACCTGCTCCCATAACGGAGATTTTCATTGCATCCCGACGACTCAACGATCGCCTTCGGTTCTGATCCATTTCAACCTCCCATGCGACGATAAGAACCAGACCAGATGACTGGCTCCGAGCGGCATCGCAACCAACCAGCGGGGTACGGTCTTGAGTGCCGCACTGGCCCTTTAATTGGTCGTCGATAGTTCGATTATGCGCATCGACACTCAAGAAGTCAACCGGTTGACCAATAGATTCCGGCACGTTGCAAACACCTGTGGAACGATGAAAACGTTCAACCCATCTCGCAGACATTCGTGTGTATTCGGAGTGACGTCAACGAGCAGCGGAGGAGAGAGTTGCGATGACGGGGGCCAAGTCCTCCAGTTGCCGATCGGGAAAAATGAAGTAAGAGAAGCCGAACTCCCGGCGAGCTTCCTGCAGTTTTTCGGCAATCTCCTCAGGAGCGCCGACAATGACCGAAGGCATGTCCCGCACAGCCTCACGATCGACATCATTCCACCCCTGACTCTCGATGTATCTGTCGAGCGCGGCACCGGAATCGTCGGTGAGGATGACAGTGGGGATCATGCTCAGCTCGATGGTATCGAAGCGGTTACCAGCCCCTTCGCGGATCCACTCGACGCGCTGACGAACGGCCGCAGACCGGCGCCCCTCGGGCACCTTGACCGCGACACCGCTTGAAACGGATGTCGTCAGAATACCGACAATATCGGCCGTCGCTCCGGCCAGCCGCAAAATGCGGGGACTGCCACCACCGACGAGCAACGGAACGGGCTGCTGCTTCGCCGCTGGGTACGCTGGCAGCGCATCCAGCGTGTAATGGTCGCCTGCAAATGTCACTTCATTGCCATTTATCAGACTGCGGAGGATTGGAAGCGCTTCAGCGAGTCGAGAGATTCGGGTGCCGGCCGAATCGAGGGGAATTCCGGCCCGTCGGTACTCCTCACTCAACCATCCGGCACCGATACCGAGCTCGAAACGGCCATCGGAGAGGAGATCGAGGGTGGCTGCCTCCTTTGCCAGAACCGCGGGGTGCCGGTAGTCGTTATCGATGACCAGCGTACCAAGGCGCAGCGTGCTGGTCACGGCCGCAGCCGAGGCAAGTGCGGAAAAGGGCGCGAATTGATGCCCGAATGGCTCTTCTACGAAGTGATCGCGAATGAGTAGCGTGTCATAGCCAAGGGTTTCCGCTTTCTGGGCAAGCTCTCGCCGGGCCCCTGCACTGGAGAATCTCTCCGCTATGACACCGAAGCGAAATGGTCTCCCGGACATTCATCGTCTCCTTCCAGGGGGCCACCCGTGCGAACAGGGTGGTACTGGTTATGAGACGAAGAATCCGCGATTCTGTCAGGTCATTGGGAATAGGACGCCTGCCGAAGCTTGCGAATTGTCTTCTCCGGCTTGGGTAATCCGCTGGATCGGATTTGCTCTTCAGTCTCGTCCAGTGGATAGTCGAGCCGGCGAATTTCGGCGCTCCACATCACGGTCGGTGCGTCCCACGTGAGAATCCCGTATTTGCATCGGAGGTCTCCGTCTTTCGGATTGCCAACCGCGGAGACGTCGACGAGCAACCGATCAGCCACAGTGCGAATGTAGGCAATATGAATGTGACCGAAGGCAACGGCGCCCATTTGTGCGGCACCGAGAAGCGCTCTCACCTCCGCTTCAGGCAACTCGGGATGCAGCGCATCTTCAAGGTTCTGTGGGTTGGCATGAACCACCAACAAGTCGTCGGCGACACCGCGTCCCCCTGATGGCGTGATACGACGCGAGAACGGCAGATTTGCCAAATAGCGCACGCCGTCGTCGCCGATCTGTTCGAGCGTGAAGGCCCGCTCCCTGGACGAAGCGCCCGGCTGCGCCTCCTCGACAAGATACCGATCAGTGTTGCCGTGGATGACCGTGAGGTCTTCTCGCGACTGCAAGATGTCGAGCACATCACCTGGCGCCGGTCCGGTCTCACAGAGATCTCCGGCGACGACGATCGCATCGAATGGGCCCTGGCGGTCGATGTCCGCAAGTACGGTCTGCAAAGCGATGCTGAACCCGTGAATGTCGGAAAGAACCGCTACCCTCATCTGGAGCAACCCCGCCGTTGATCAATCTCTATGATTCAACAACCGGAAAAACGACATTCCATTCGTAGATTTCGGCGCTGTCGACAATGCCTGGAGTGGTGCGGAAGGGATCCTCGGCAACAATCGCCTCGACTTCGTCCTTGCTGCCGGCGTTGTAGACCATCAGCGCACCGGAATCGTCTGTGAATGGCCCTGATTCGTGCAACTTCCCTTCATCGAGCATGCGCTTCAGGAATTCGCGGTGAGAGGGCCGCGTGGCCACCCGTAGATCATGGTTGTCGCTGTACTTCACAAAGATTGCGTACTTGATCATGCTTCCTCCCCTGGCGTCGAACAACGTACCGCTATCGGAAGTTTATCTGAGTCAGGAACAATACCCAGGACGACGCCTTCATGAGTCCGGAACTCGA
>JBFWRO010000432.1:0-3446 GCA_050248865.1 Thermomicrobiales bacterium
TTCGCAGATGTGCCGAGAATGCCGACGCCGAGCGGACTGCGATCGATATAAGGAATCGCGGCTATCGCCATCAGCGCAGCCGAAGGAACGATAACGCCGGCCAAGCCCGGGTCCATATGAAGCAGAAGCTCCTGAAGATTCAGGAAGTACCAGGGCGCCTTGGAAGG
Source organism: Thermomicrobiales bacterium (assembly GCA_050248865.1). Taxonomy (GTDB): domain Bacteria; phylum Chloroflexota; class Chloroflexia; order Thermomicrobiales; family UBA6265; genus JAHBVL01. Next base: position 168 of record JBFWRO010000432.1, read on the forward strand.
ATTTGGCGTTTGATTCGGATTGGCCCTTTCGAGGAGCGGCGCGCTGACGAAAATGGAGAGAAAGGTCAGAATCAAGAGAAACACTGTCGCACAGACAGCTTCGACGACCACCAGTGAAGGCCAAACCATGACCTCATCGTCTGCCAGGTCTGTCGGTCTGGCCAGCGCCCTGCCGCGGACCAGCTCGAGCAGCTTCTGGCGCTTCGCCTCGTCGATCTGACTCTGCGGTTGTATTGGCTGTTGCCCCTGGATTGCTTCGGCCATCGCCTCTTCTCCGCTGCTCCGTTAATGCGTTACCAGTTCGTCATTCTTGTCGCGGTCCGCTTACAGTGGACCTGAAATACCGCCATCCTTGCGAATGCGCCAGAAATGGACCGCCATCAGGAAGGCCGCAACGAGCGGCAAAAAGATGACGTGCAGCGTATAGAAACGAATGAGCGTCGGTTGCCCGATCTCTTTGCCTCCCTTGAGCAGAAAGTCGACCTTGGGGCCAAGAATCGGCGCGGCTCCACCAATCTGGGTGCCGACCGTGATCGCCCAGTAGGCCAGCTGGTCCCATGGCAGCAGGTATCCCGTAAACGAGAGCAGAAACGTGACGACCAGCAGGAGCACGCCGATGACCCAGTTGAACTCGCGAGGCGGTTTATACGATCCGGTATAGAAGACACGTCCCATATGTAAGAAGACCGCGACGACCATGCCCTGGGCCGACCACCGATGCATATTGCGCATGAGCTGGCCAAATGTGGTGCTCGCTTCGATATCCAGCATGCTCTGATAGGCCTGCGTATCGGAAGGAATGTAATAGAACATCAGCAGCACGCCGGTGAGCGTGAGCACCAGAAACATGAAAAAGGACAGACCACCGAGGCAGAAGGTGTAGGTCACCTTCGTCGCATACCGCTTGATCTTGACCGGGTGGATGTGCAGGAAAACGTTACTGGCGATAATCAGCGCTTGATTGCGCTGGTTATCGGGATAGCCGTGGCGGACGATCGAACGCCATACCGATGAGCCTGTTATGCGATCGGCCAGCGTTTGCTGTCGCCTCATGCCTCACCCTCCTTGAACATCCCGTGACCCTCTCTCTGGAGATTGGCGTCATGCACTTGCGACACTTGCCACCGACCCATCGATGCGGGCTGGTGTCCCGCGTATTGTCCGCGCCTCCGCGCACTCGGTCAAGCGCCGTTTGGAGGCGCCGGTGCCCATGAGTCAGCGCGATCGAAACGCTCTTCCCGGATCCTGCAATGCGTCTGCATTGCCGGCTCCCAGGTGGGCGCGACAGGACTCGAACCTGTGACCTCGCGGATGTGAACCGCGCGCTCTAACCAGCTGAGCTACGCGCCCCTTTCGGCGCCGGGATAATACCACAGGCAGTCCCAACTTCAGACCACATTCTGGCGCAAAATGGCAGTCGTCGCATTAGCCTTCGAGTGCCACGCAATCGACTTCCACGAGCACGTCCATGGGCAACCTGGCAACCTGAACCGTCGTTCGGCCAGGAGAGGATTCCCCGAGATATCTGGCGTAGATTTCATTGAATGCCGCGAAATGGGCGAGGTCGCTCAGGAAGCAGGTGGTCTTCACCACATTCTTGAACGAGCTTCCGGCCGCTTCGAGCACGGCACCCAGATTTTTCATCACCTGCTCGGCCTGGGCCTCGATACCGCCCTGGACGACCTTCATCGTTGCGGGGTCAAGAGGAATCTGTCCTGAGGTGAAGATGAATCCGCCGGCCCGAATCGCCTGCGAATAGGGCCCGATGGCCGAAGGCGCGCTTTCGGTCGATATCACGGTTTTTCCTCTGGTTGACATGCCCTGACCTTTCCTTCATGATCGTCTGTGATCCTCGCGGCCCCGATCGTCCTTTAGCTCTCTCGAGGCACCTTCCTCACGTGCGTGAGGCAGTCTAGCCTTCCTGGAAAAGATCGTTGCCAAACTCGCGCCTAGTGCCGTTGCCGCGCTTCCATTTACAATGCGCGCTCAGTCCTGACAGGACTCCAGCATCGATTTGCGCACTCGCGCTTGCACCATTACAGATGTGAGCCCTGATTCATGAGCATTCCTATGACGTCCGGAACAGTCGATTCTGAGCTGACGGCGGCGCGCCCTCCATCCTCCTCGCAGGCACGGGAACTCCGGACTGCAGCCAGAGTTTTTCGCACGCTCTTCTTTGCAGCCCTCCTTCTGTTTGGAGCGTTGGCAGCTGGCGCAGCAATGTACGCGCTTGCCCACTCGAACCGAATTTACGAAGGAGTGACTGTGGGTGGAGTCGAGATTGGCGGGATGACCCGCTCAGAAGCGAGGGCGGAGCTGCGGGACGATATGCGCGCAGCCACCAGCCAGCCCATCATTCTTGTCAGCGGCGACAAGCAATTTTCGCTCGATCCCAGATCTGCAGGCATCGAGGTCGATCTCGACGAAACCATCGAGCGAGCGTTCACGTTCGGCAGGGATGGGTCCTTCTTCGAGCGCAGCGGCGACTGGTTCAACGCGATACTTTCCGGGCACGAGTCTTCCATTGCGGTGGCTTACAACAAGGAGAGCCTTGACGCAACGCTGATGCAGATCGCTCCTTCGATCACGCGGCCAGCGATCGACGCTTACGTGCGGACCAATGCCGAGGGTCAGCCCGAAATCATTCCCGAACTTCCGGGAATCGGTTTCGATCTGGGCACGACGCGCAATAGCATGATCGCAATGATCGCCTCGCTGGAGAACCAGCCCGTGCAGATTGTTGCGCCGGTGATCCCAGCCAGTGTGGAGGTCGCGGACCTGGACTCCGGCTTCGCACAGATCGAATCCGCTACCGCGGCGCCACTGACGATCGAGGGCGCGGACGTGATTTGGCAACTCTCTCCGGAGGACATTCGCCAGATCGTCACCGTCGGCGGTGATGATCAACGGCTGATCGTGAACCGGGAAGCTGTACAGACGTATGTCGAATCGATCGCCGAACAGGCAAACCGCAGCGTGAAGGATGCATCAATCACCGTCAGCAACGGGGCGCTTGTTGTGGACCCGAGCCAGGTCGGACTCAATGTCAACGTCGCGGAGTCTGCCAATCTGATCATCGGGGCACTCGAATCTGGCTCGGGCGCAGTAAAGCTTTCCTTCGATACGCAGCAGCCACGCGTCACCGACGAGCAGGCGGAGACCGCAGTGGCCTCAGGAGAGGCGATTCTCTCCCGCGGGGTGACCCTGACGTGGGGTGACGACTCGCAGGAGTTGACACGAGCGCAGCTTCTGGCAGCGCTGACCGTCGTGGTCAATCCC
>JBFWRO010000433.1:0-3445 GCA_050248865.1 Thermomicrobiales bacterium
GGCGGTTATTCGCATGTCGCTGATGGGACGCATGGAACCCAGAAACCAGAGAGCCTGTTCGATCTCTTCGCGCAAAGCGGGCGTGAACGATTCGGACTGAAGGAAGGTGCTCACCGTAAACGGTCGGGTTATATCGACCGCAAGGTTGTCTCCGTCTGGATCCTGAGTGAAGGGCTCGGCAACTGACACTCCTCCCTGATACCCGTGCCGGGAGAAGAGCTCGACAACCGACTCTACGGCTTCATAATCGGCATCGACCGTGAGTTCGAGCCACTCCTCGGTGGAAGAACCGGCAGTCATGGCAGTCCAACTTTGCTGGAGTCGCTGACGTTCAGCGAGGCCGGTTGGCCGATGACCTCCGCTCCCCTGCCAATGATCGACCTCGTAACATTTGCCGCGTCGACACGTGCATCGGTATCGATGATCGAATCGCGAACAATGGAATCGCGAATGTGGGTCCGGTCGCCGATGCTGGCATATGGACCGATGACTGATCTTTCGATCACGGCCAAAGGGCTGACAAAGGACGGCTGAATAATCACGCTGTCGGTCGATTCAGAAGCGTGCTGCATGGTGTCCAGGAGGTAGCGATTGGTGTCGAGCAGCGTGGCGTCGTTGCCGCAGTCCTTCCATTCGTCGACGACGGATGTCACGACCTTTTTGCCGCCGTCGATCATCAGCTGAATGGCGTCGGCGATGAAATATTCATTCTTCAGCGCGAGTTTCCGAGCGAACTGCTCTTCGATGGCCTCGTAGAGATCGGGCATCGATCGGACGTAGTAGATGCCGATGATCGCCAGAGACGAAATAAAGGTCTGGGGTTTTTCGACCAACCGCACGACGCGATCGTTCTCGACGACAGCGATGCCATAGGCGGAAGGATCGTCGACCTCGATGGTGTAGGTGATGACATCGGCGTCTGTCGTGGCGATCCCGGTGAAGTCCGCTTCGAACAGCGCATCGGGAAAAAGGATCAACGCATCGTCCCGGACATGTACGCGTACCCGGATGATGGCGTCGGTCTGGCCGCGCATTTCGGGTTGCTCGACGAAGATGGCAGGAATGTCGTAGTTCGCGGTGACCCAGGATTCGATCTGATCGCCGAGATACCCGGTGATGAACACGAGTCGCTCGGGTTCGAGGGGCAAGACGCGATCGAGCACGTGCGCCAGCATCGGTTTGCCGGCAACGGGCACGAGTGGTTTGGGCTTGCTCCAGGTTTGCGGTCGAAGCCGGGTGCCAAGACCGGCGACGGGCATGACGATGTCCATCGGTATCCCTTCGTTTGCAACGCAACCGGGATGTTGCGACCCGATGCATTTTAGGCGGATTTCGCCGGCGGCGGATGTGACCTGAGGTGGGTGACGACGATGCTGGCCAGCCTGGCCGGCCGAGGTACCCCCAGCGGGATTCGAACCCGCGATCTTCACCTTGAAAGGGTGACGTCCTGGTCCACTAGACTATGGGGGCCCAAGCCGGAGAAACATACCGCGTGAGAGGGAGACACGTCAACGCCCGGGATGCCATTGCGTGACTATCCGGCGAATGTCGGAGAGGAGCTGACTGGCATGAACGCGGCAATCAAAACTCATGGCCGCGATCAATCCCCAGCAGCCGATCGCCAGCAGAATGAGCACGCCATCGGGCAATTCACCCGTGACCGTCACCTCCGGACCGGCGTTGCGAAACCAGCTCACGACGCCGACCATGGCCGAGCTCAACCAGACAGCCGGCAGGGCAATAATCGAGCCGAGTCCTGGAGCAACGAGTCCGATCATGCCTGAGACGGCGACAACTGGAAAGGCGAGGAGCACGAGCGGCGATATGGCGCTGTTCGCCGGAATCGACAGGACTGGCACCTCACCGATTCGCCAGGCAAGGACGGGGATCGTGGCCAGGTGCGCCGCAGTGGCCGTCAGCACGATCAGCAACGGCCACCAACGACGACTGCGATACATCCAGCCCGAGAACACCAGAATCAGCGCCAACGTTGCGGCCACTGACAGTTGAAACGAGAGCGTGTGCAGGTCGCCGGGTCTTGCGATCAACTGCAGGACAACTGAAACCATGAGCAGGGTAAGGAAATCCGGAATCCGGCCAATCGCCCCGGCGGCCAGAGCCAGCGTGGCCATCAGCGCCGCTCTCACGGCAGACGGCGGGAGACCGACGATGAGCGCATACATCCAGATCGCCGTCGCGACCGCGATGATCCATCCCCAGTTTCGCCTGCCACCAATCGAACCTGCTGCCATCGAAGCCAGCGTAACCAGGATAGCGAAGTTGGCACCGGAGACTGCTGTGACATGAGTCGTTCCGGTGGACAGGAAGGCCTCCCTCGACTCGTACGCCAAAGCGGTGTCATCGCCAATGAGCAAGCCTGTCATCAGCGCACCGGCGTCTCCGGGCGCCACGGTTCGGAAAAAGCTTGCTATCCGTTCTCGTACCGCGACTTTGATACCCTGCCAGCCGCGAGCACTTTGGATGATGACGAGCTGTGCGGCCTCCAGTGTGGCATCGCAGCCGCGGGAGGTCAGCGACGCCTGACTGCTCATCGGGAGGTCGGTCAACTGCTGCACTTCGCCCCTCAGGCGCACGGTCTCGCCGCCGTGAACAAGGGGGAGATCGCGGGTTTCGACGCACAGGACCGTGTGGGCCCCTCCCGGGCCGCCGGCAATGGAGACATCGAAGAGCTGCCCGTTTCGCGTTGCGCGGGGTTCCGAAGCTACCCGGCCAAGACCATCCACCGACGAGAAAGCGACCATATCGGCGACAGGGGGCTCGACCGCGCGCGCGTTCCCCAGCACCGTCAGCAGGATCGCTACGATTCCAATGAGCAGGGTGTCGCGCCTCATCACCGTTCGGAGAGCGATACCTGCAATGACGACTCCGATGCCCCAAATCCCCAGGATCATCCCTGCCAGAAACGCAACGCCCAGCAGGATGCCGTTCATGGCTGAACCACAATCAGCTTTCGCAGATCTTCGACCATCCGTTCTGAGATGCCAGACACCGCAACGAGCTGCTCGATCGATTCGAACCCGCCGAGCCGCGCGCGTTCATCGAGAATCGCCTGGGCAATGACCGGTCCGATGCCGGGCAATCCATCGAGTTCCTCCAGTGTGGCGGAATTGAGGTCGAGTCTTGGATCGTTGGAGGTCAATCCCATTGCAGGATGATCGACGACAGCCTCAGCAGTCGTCGATGGTTCATTGGCCAGGATAGGAACCTCGATGAGATCACCGTCTTCGAGGAGCATTGCCAGGTTCAGCGACGCAATGTCCGCATCTCCTGCCCAGCCTCCGGAAATCTCGAGGAGATCGTCGAGACGCGAACCGGCCGGAAGCGGGTATATCCCAGGATTTTCAACCGAACCGGTGATGCCGACCGATATGGTGGTGTCCGTGTTGCCCTGGACAATGACGATTTCCGGTCTGAGGCGGTCTTC
>JBFWRO010000434.1:0-3424 GCA_050248865.1 Thermomicrobiales bacterium
GTGAGCCTTGCGTTGCCAATTATATCGCCTGTCGTGACTAATACCACTTGGTGCGGAACAATGCGGTCAAAGTTTGGGTGAACCGTAGGAACCTCAACTGCCTCGCGTAATTGACCGAATACCTCGTTGCGTAGATCTTGCTGGCTTAGGTTTCCCTTCTTAGACTGAAACGAGAACTGCAACAATTCCTCGCCCAATCGTTTCTTGCCTATAAAGTCTCTTCCAAACTCTACGGGTCCGTGGACGAGGTGAACGTCATAGAAGCCCATCGCCGATAGGAGCAGTAGGAGGGGGACGTCAAGCTCCCGTTCAGAGATTTTACCTAGCCAGTCGTCGAGTACGTTGCGAAGCAAGATAGGTTTCTTTCTTCTGCGCTCTTACCTCTTCCAGGCGCTTTTGGTTCTGTGGCGTCCAAGGGATGGACTTCAGAATTCGGGCGGCTTCAGAACCGGCTACTATCTGAACCGGATGGGGATTTCCGTCCTCATCAAAGCCTCCTTGGATGGATTCCACTAAGTCAATAATATCGTCGGCAGTAATCGGCTTGCCGTTCAAATCTCGACTGTTACCGGATGCTTCGGTCGTTTCAGACAGAACTTGAATTGCCAGCCTCTCTCTTGCCTCCTGTAGGTCCATGCAGAAATTGCAGAGGGATTCCAAGAACGAATTTATGTCTCCATTTTTCAAGTGATCAAGCCGGATTTGGAGGGTCGCCCCGACACTTGTATGGGGATGGTCTACAGGTATGGGTCCCGCTACGTTTCTGAACGGTCCACCATGCATCGTAACCCGGCTTCGCATTGGACCGAGGATTGGGCTGATGACAAGCAGCCCATCATCCACCTCCTTTATGAACCTCAAGATCGCTTCATTGTACGAAGGGAGGGAATATAGGTCCGACCGTGAAAGATCGTTAGCAGGTTCTAACGTGCCAGTTTCTGAATCGGGTTGTATTGGTTCCAAATTGGTTGTCCTTTCAGCTTCAGCCGAATAGGCGAATGAGGCGTCCTCAAGGGGTGGGCTGAGTGGGAAGCCGAGTTTGCTGAAAACTCGATAAAGATACTACCTTTATTCACCATTATGGAGAGGAGAAGGTATGGACATCGTTGACCGGCTTCTCGATTTCGATGAATGGGCGATGCACGACCTGCTACGGGCCAGCAGCAGTCTGGCCGATGCGCAGCTCGATCAGGAGTTCGATATCGGTCACCGCACGGTGCGGGCCACGTTCATCCACCTGATCTGGAACCTCGACTTCTGGACCTCGTTGATGACGGGCGGCGATCCTCTTCCGGAGCCGGACTGGACCGGCATCTCCATCGCCAAATTAGCCGAGCGCTACGATCGGAGCTTTGCGGCGTTTGCTGCCCTGGCCCGAAAACTGCGCGACGAAGAGAGGATGGACGAGGTCTTCGTCGATCACTGGCAGGTGAAGAAGTCGATGTCGGGCACGATTCTGCAGGTCATTCTGCACGCCTCAGAGCACCGGATGGAGATCACGCACATGCTGATCCGGCTCGGCGTCCAGAACGTCCCGGAAGTCGACCTGGGCGCGCGCGATTACGAGCTGCTGAACTGCTGAGGCAGAAGGACCTCACCTGCGGCCATCTAACTCCCTCGGGCCTGCTCATAGCTATTGATCTCGACAATCACGGGAGTAGCCATCGAACTCCGAGTCGAGGGAAAGCCCACAGGCTCATCGTTCCTGCATTGTCTGGTGGCATACTTCATCGAAGCGAGGAATGCCGTGCACAGAACTTTGCAGCAGAACGCGGAAGAAATCGAAGAACTTTGCAAGCGGCATGGTGTCCAACGACTTGAAGTCTTTGGTTCGTCGAACCGTTCGGACTTTGACGGTGATCTCAGCGATTTCGATTTCATTGTCGATTTCGGCGAGTATCGACCAGGCATTGCTAGGAGATACTTAGAATTCGCCGAGTCGCTCGAATCGCTGCTGGGACGCAGAGTCGATCTTGTCTTCGAGGAGCGCATGACGGCCCGATTCCGTGAAGCCGTCGCTGAAACCCGTGAGGTGATCTTTGCATCAGGAGACCGCCCGATCGCTGCTTGATGCACTCGACGTCTGCCGGGAAATCTACTCACTTTGTCAGGACGTGACTCTCGCCGAGTACAGCAATCAGCGCCTGCGATATCTTTCTGTTGAGCGGTTGTTCGAGATTGCTGGCGAAGCCATGAATCGAGCCGATCGGTACGATCGAGCCCAGATTCGGCAACTCAAGCAAGCGGGGACGCTAATCGGATTGAGAAACCGTCTGGCTCACGATTACGACAACATCAGCTTGTCCATACTTTGGGACACTGCAGTGAACGACCTGCCGCCGCTCATTGCAGAAATTGAGACCCTGCTGGAACGGCACGGTCATCAAGAAAAGGCGTTCGAATGATTTCGGTCCCAGTCTCGATTCTCGACCTGGCATCCGTCGGCGACGGGGAAACGATCGCGGACAGTTTTGCCGGAAGCTTGATGCTCGCCCAGCTGGCCGAACATCACGGGTACCACCGGGTCTGGTACGCCGAGCACCACAGCATCAACAACATCGCCTCGTCGGCGACATCGGTGCTGATCGCGCATATCGCCGCGCATACCTCCACGATCCGGCTGGGCGCCGGCGGCATCATGCTGCCGAATCATGCCCCGCTGCTCATCGCCGAGCAGTTCGGCACGCTGGCCTGGCTCCATCCCGGCCGCATCGACCTCGGGCTTGGCCGTGCGCCCGGGAGCGATCAAACCACCGCGCGTGCCCTGCGGCGCGACCCCATGACCGCCGAGCACTTCCCGCAGGACGTCGTCGAGTTGCAGGGGTTTCTCAGCGACCAGAGTCCCATTCCGGGCGTGCGGGCGATTCCCGGTGAGGGAACCCACGTGCCGCTCTACATTCTGGGTTCGTCGACGTTTGGCGCTCAGCTGGCCGCCCAGCTTGGGCTCCCGTACGCCTTTGCCTCCCACTTCGCACCCAAGTTGTTGCACCAGGCCATCGCCATCTATCGCGATCGGTTCCAGCCATCCGCGCAGTTGGAGAAGCCCTACGTGATGGCCGGTGTCGGTGTGGTCGCCGCGGACACGAGCGACGAGGCGCATGCCGAGTATCAGCGAATGCGCCGGAACTGGGCTCGCGAGCTTTACAGCCGTGGTGGTCGACGGCTAACGCTGGAGGAAACTGATCAGATCCTTCGATCGGGACAGTCAGGGATGGTCGACGAAATGCTCCACTACAGTGGCGTTGGCAACCCGGCGGAGGTCGTCGCTTATCTGGAGAACTTCCAGCGAGAAACCGGGGCTGACGAGCTGATCACCACTCACCGGTGCACGTCAGTGAACACGCGGTTGCGCTCGATCGAGCTGCTCGGCGAGGCCCTCGATTTGAAAGTGGGGGTCGCTCCCGGGTCGTAGGCTGCGTATCAA
>JBFWRO010000435.1:0-3415 GCA_050248865.1 Thermomicrobiales bacterium
CGACGTCGAGCTAGGTGCGCTCGATCTGGCCGAGATCGTTCTTCCTGGACCGGTAGCCGCCACCGACGCCGCCCAGATAGTTGACGAAATCGGGAACATCGTCGCTCCAGTCGATGCCGGGGAGTACGCGCATCGTTTCGCGGGGCGGGAAGAGGTGCGATTGTGCGGGCGCGCCGGCACGGGCGATTTCGCGGATGGGCGTGAGATCGTCGAGGATCCAGATGGAGCGGCCATGCGTGCCAATGACGAGATCGTTGTCGTGAACGAGGATTTCCGGCACAGGCGCGACCGGAAGATTGAGGTTCAGGCGCTGCCAGCTGAGACCGTCGTCCATGGATAGCGAGACACCCGTTTCGGTCCCGACGTAGAGGAGTCCGGGCACTTGGGGGTCGCAGCGAATCACGCGGGTGAAGTCGTGACGAGGCAAGCCTTCGTCGATGCGGCTCCAGGTTTTTCCGAGATCGCGAGTCACGTAAAGATAGGGTTCATAATCGTCCAGCTTGTAACGGGTGCCGGCGACGTACGCTGTCTTGTCATCGAAGGGCGAGAGCTCGATGCAGGAGATCATGGTGAAGTCGGGAAGTTCCGCGGGGGTGACGTTTTTCCAGGATTTGGCGTTGTCGCGGCTGATGTGGATGAGCCCGTCGTCAGAGCCCGCCCAGAAGAGGCCTTTCTTGCGGGGAGACTCGACGAGGGAGAAGACGGTGGCATAGGTTTCGGCGCCGATGGAGTCGAGATTGACCGGACCGCCGGTTTTCTGGAGCGTGGAGGGGTCGGCTCTGGAGAGATCAGGGCTGACGGGCTCCCAGGTCTGGCCTTCGTCGGTCGATTTGAAGACCATGTTGCCGCCGATGTAGATCGATGCCGGATCGTGCGGAGAGATGACGATTGGGTATGTCCAGTTGAAGCGGTATTTGTGCTCGCTGGCGGCGTGACCGCGGGTGTCCTCCGGCCAGGTGGTGATCAGGCGAATCTGATCGATGGCGCGATCGTACCGCTGGAGGGAGTTCCCGCCGCCGGGAGATGACCCTATGGCGCCCACATAGATGATGTCCGGATTTTCGGGATGTGGCTGGATATAGCCGCTTTCACCGGTGCCAGCGACGTAGCAATCGGTCCAGTGAATCGCCGGTTTGTTGGTCTGACTGGGAACGGCGATCGAGGTGTTGTCCTGCTGGGTTCCGTAGACAATGTACGGTTCCTCGTTGCTGATGCCGAGGTGATAGAACTGGGCGGTCATCTGGTTGTAGATGGAACTCCAGGTTTCACCGGCATTGAACGAGACGTTGGCGCCGCCGTCATTGCCCTGGATCATGCGCCGGTTGTTGGCTGGATCGATCCAGAGGTCGTGATTGTCGCCGTGCGGGGTGGGGATCGTCGTGAAGGTCTTGCCGCCGTCGATGCTCCGATGCAGATCGAGATTGTTGACGTAGACGGTGTCAGCGTCGAGCGGATCGGCGGTGACATGGGTGTAATACCAGGCACGGGAAAGCAGGTTCTGGTTGTCGCTGACTTTGGTCCAGGTATCGCCCATGTCGTCGGAGCGGTAGAGACCGCCTTCCTTTGCATGTTCGATCAGCGCCCAGACCCGGCCGGATTGGGCGGGAGATGCGGCGACGCCGATTTTTCCTTTGATGCCTTTGGGGAGTCCCGGCCGGTCGGAGATGTCGGTCCACGTTTCTCCGCCATCGCGTGACTGCCAGAGACCAGATTCTTCGCCGCCGGAAATGAGCATCGAGAACGAGCGCGAGGCTTCCCAGATCGAGGTGTAAAGGATGCGTGGATTGGCGTCATGGGTGATGTCGACGGCGCCGGCTTTGTCGCTGACAAAGAGAACGTGCTTCCAGGTTTTGCCGCCATCCGTGGTCTTGAAGACGCCCCGTTCAGGGTTGGGACCAAAAGCGTGACCGAGCGCGGCGACCCACGCGGTGTCGGGATCGGTGGGATGGACCTCGATCTTTCCGATGTGGCGGGTGTCCGCCAGTCCGGTGTTGACCCAGGTGCGCCCGGCGTCGGTGGAGCGGTAGACGCCGTCGCCGTGGGAGACGTCGATGCGGATCGTTGTTTCACCGGTGCCGGCGTAGATGACGTTCGAGTCGGACGGCGCGACCGCAAGGGCGCCAATCGACGCGGTGGTGAAGAAGCCATCGCTGATGCATTCCCAGTAATCACCGGCGCTGTTCGTTTTCCAGACCCCACCGGCGCACGCGCCGAAGTAGAAGGTGGCGGGATCGTGGTAGCTGCCGCTGACGGCGACAACGCGCCCGCCGCGGGTGGGTCCGATACAGCGGGCGCGCAGCAGGCCGTCGAGGGTATCCGGTGCAGGCATGGTGCCTCCTTGGGCAAAGGGCAAAAGGCAATGGGCAATAGGATAGCGGACGTGAGGAAAAGTGGAGCGACCGCCAGGCGGCCAGGGGGATTCTCCGGCAGTCTGCGGCGATCGTCGTGTGAGTTCAGGCCGCCAGCAAAGGCACCGAATGCTACGCGGTGGTGGTCGCTTCTTCGATGAAGGCGAGGATCGCATCGAGGAGGGCGGGACCCTGATCGGTGGTGAAAACCGCCTGGGCGTGCGCCGAACCGGGCAGGATCAGGACGCGGTTGTCGTCTCCGGGGGCAGACTCGGCGAGTGACTGAATCGTCCCGGCGATTCCCTCCTCTTCGGAGGCGACGAAGAGTTTTGGAAAGTCTCCGAGTTCGGAGACATCGCCCGATCCGGCGAGCACGATCAGACCGGCGATACCATCCGGTCCGGACGCCAGCGCGGACATGGCGCCGCTCGCGCCAGCGCTGGCGCCGATGACGACGATTCGCCGCTCGGGACAGTCATCGCGAAGGAAATCGATCCCCGCCAGCACATCGTCGGCCCCGATTTCTTCGAGCGAGAGCACTGCAAACCCTGTACGGGCGATGACCTCCACCTGGGGTCGCCAGCTTTCCGCATCGTACATGGCGCCATGCACCAGAAGCACCGCGTGCGTCGCCGATGGGTTCCAGAGGAGCGCCTCGCTCTCGCCGACCGAAACGCGCTCGCTGGTGGGGACGCTCGGGGTGGCGGTGGAGATGGGCGACGCCTGAACGGAACAGGGCGTTTGGGCCCCGACAGGTATTTCGACGCCGGCGACGATTGCGAAGACAACGAGCAGCACGATGGTCCCGGGACGAATCAGCGACATGAGCTTCCTCCTTACGAGAGGATGGTGACACGGTCCTTACCGTAGCACGCTTGGCCGGCAAGGGACCGCGATGCGGATCGCTCGCCGGAGCAATAGTGGGGTTTACAGCCCACCTCGATCTGGAGAGCGATCAGGTTTTCCACTGGTTTTACACATTTCAGGAAAGGAATGCATAGCACATGGCGATGACCAAGACGGAAGCTGCGAAGCTGACGAACGATTTGCTGCTGCGTGGGGTAATC
>JBFWRO010000436.1:0-3414 GCA_050248865.1 Thermomicrobiales bacterium
CCCTCAGCTCACTCGTCCCCATAGCGCGTTCTTCTCTCACGAGTAGTCGAGATTCAGACTGTCAGCGGGGTATCCGCGCATTTCAGTTCCCAGCCCCACTCGAAAAAGGATTCGCGTGCCTCGACAGTGAATGTGCGGCGTTTCCGGGCGCGCGAAACTTCGACCTGCATTGGGTTCGCGATCCCGGTTGCGGCGGCCGCGAGTATCATGCTCGCCCAGGGAATCTCTGGTCGACGATCGGTTCAGCAGGAGGAATGACGTGCCGCTGACGTTGAGAGAACGAAGCCTCGAACGACTTCAGAGGCGTATCGAAGAGCTGCGTTCGTGGCGCAACGCTCGGGAAATGCCTGTTACCGAATGGATACTCGTCGATGCGGACGGCGGCAGTCACTCGCTGCAGTTGGGCGATCCATGGCCTGTCGTGGCCGATCCCGTGCATCTCTCAGCTACCGCAGCCGTCCCGACGGAGTGGGACGGCGATCCGGTTGAGCTCGAGCTGGCACTGGGCGGCGAGGGACTGGTCAGGCTCTCGACTGGCTACCAGGCCGGTCTGAATCCCTTCCATCACCGTTTTCCAGTGTTCGCCTCTGCAACCAGCGGCGAACTGCTGACGATCGACGCGGAAGTCATGCCCAAGGGCATTATGGGGAGTCACATCGCGAAACCGACCATCGACCGAGCGATGCTGGTGGTTCCCCAACCTGAGATCAGGGCATTGGAGCGTGATTTGACGATGCTGCGTCACGCTTGCATCGAACTTGCTGACCACGACGTTATACCGTTGTTGATCGAGGCCGCGAACGACGCGCTATCGGAACTGGCAGCGGGATGGCCCTCGGACAGCGAAACGCTGGTCAGCAGGTATGTGCTGGGATGGGACGACGGCATCGGAGGGGATATCTCGCTCGAGGAGGACCTTGACTGGATTCCTGAAGCATCGGACATTCGGCGCCCCAAGCGATCGACATGGAGCTATCCAGACGCTTCTCCCCTCGCACCGATGCCGGAGGATGGCGTCGACGCAGTGCGTCGAGCTCGCGCCCGGCTTCAGGCGTCGCTGGAAACAATCAAGCGGACATACCCGCCAGCGGGCAATCTCTGTCTTACCGGCCACGCGCACATCGATCTTGCATGGCTCTGGCCAGTGGCCGAAACTCGCCGGAAAACGAGACGCACTTTCTCGACCGTGCTCGAACTGATGGAACGTTATGACGACTTCACCTTCAACCAGTCGTCCGCTCAGGTCTACGAATGGATTGCAGAGGATGATCCCGCGATCTACGAACGTATCCGGCAGCGTATCGACGAAGGTCGCTGGGAGCCTATCGGCGGAATGTGGGTCGAATCCGATGCGAACATTCCCAGCGGGGAGTCGTTCGCGCGGCAGCTGATCTACGGTCAGCGATTCTTCGAGGCGCATTTTGGTCGGCGCAACACGACTGTCTGGCTGCCAGACGTCTTCGGCTACTCGGCGGGCCTGCCTCAGATCATGCGAGGCGCAGGGATCACCGGGTTCTTCACAACCAAACTGAACTGGAGCGAGGTCAATACGTTCCCCTATGATCTTTTCACCTGGGAAGGCATCGACGGTAGTGAAGTCACCGTTCATACCTTTTTCAACCCGGGGCACGGATACAACGGCAATATCGCGCCGCTCGACACCCTGGGCACCTGGAAGAACTTCCGGGGCAAAACACTGCACGACACCAGCCTCCTCTCATTCGGCTGGGGCGACGGTGCTGGCGGACCGTCGGAAAAGATGCTGGAAAACTTTGCGCGCATTAGCGATTTTCCCGCACTGCCGCGGCTGCGAATGGGGAGCATCGAGGGATTTTTTGCCTCTCTTCCAGACTCCGGATTGCCTCGGTGGGTCGGCGAGCTTTATCTGGAGCTTCATCGCGGCACGTTGACCTCTCAGGCCCGAACAAAGCAGCTGAACCGGGAAACGGAGAACCGCCTCCTCGAGGCTGAGGTGTTTTGCGCAATCGCATCATTGCGGGGGTTCGAGGCGCCAGTTGTGGATACGGAACGAGCATGGAAGGATCTGCTCCTCAACCAGTTTCATGACATCCTGCCCGGGTCTTCCATTAATGAGGTCTATCAGGACACGCACCACATGCTCGAAGCATCAAAGGCAACGGCAATTGCCGCCAGAGATGCTGCACTGGGGTCTCAATCAAACCCGAAGAGCACGGGTGGGTGGGTGGTGGCGAATGCCGACATTGCCAAGCGCCCCTTGCTCGTGCTGCTGCCGGGAGAAGGATTCGAAGCGCTGACTCTGGCCAATGGCGCGCCAGTTTCCGTGCAGGAGGTGGAAACAGGACTCCTCGTTGCGGCAGATTCAGTGAGCGTGCCGGCCACTGGCTGGACTTCGCTGCGCCGCGGTGTGGCCGAAGGGGCACCAGAGAAGTTGACTGATCCCGTTTCCGCACGAGCATTGCAATCAGGGGAATTCGCGCTGGAGAATGCGTTGGTGCGCGTCGACCTCGCTTCTGACGGCACAATCAGTCAGATCGTCGACAAGGTTGCAGAACGGGAAGTACTTGCCGCGGCTGGGAACCAGCTGTGGGTGTACATCGACCGGCCGTACACCTACGATGCATGGGACATCGATGAGACCTATGAGCGAGAGGGTTCCCAGCTCACAGCGGTCGATGCGATCGAGATCGTCGAGAATGGTCCAATTCGCGCGTCGATCCGCGTTCGTCGAACATTCGAGGGTTCGACGATCGAGCAAATCTACCGGTTGTGCACTGCTTCACGACGTCTGGACATCGAAACGCGCATCGATTGGCACCAACGGCAATTGCTCCTCAAGGCGCGAATGCCATTCGCGGTTCGAACCCACGAAGCGAGCTACGAGACGATGTACGGAGCGATTCGACGACCCACGCATCGAAACACATCCTGGGATGCCGCGAAATTCGAGGTTTGCGGACACCGGTTCGCTGATATGTCCGAGCCAGGATATGGGGTGGCGCTACTCAACGATGCGAAATATGGGTATGAGGCCAACGGAAGTACTCTCTCGCTCACATTACTCCGCAGTCCGCTGTTCCCTGATCCACTGGCCGATGAAGGGGCTCATCACTTCACCTACAGCCTCTTCCCACACGAAGGCGACTGGACGACAGCTGGTGTTGCGAGGGAGGCGTTCAGACTGAACAGCCCACTGATTGCCTTACCGGTCGACGCGGCGCCGGACGATCATTCCTTCGTCGAGGCGTCCGGTTTACCAGTCGGTCTCGGTGCGCTGAAGCCGGCGTTCGACGGCAACGGTACGGTTTTAAGGATCTACGAACCCCATGGGTCGCGAGGCAGGGTGCGCCTGACTTTTTCCCGCGTCGTTACAGCATTCGAGACTGTGAATCTGCTGGAGGAGTCTGCATCCCCACCGGGCAGCGTCGAGCAGGT
>JBFWRO010000437.1:0-3407 GCA_050248865.1 Thermomicrobiales bacterium
CACGATCGTCAATACTGGTTCATTCCCGGTCTCGGTCCTGATCGTTTCCGCAACGGAATTTTGAGGGGCGCTTGTCAATTTTCCATTGAAATGCAAAGTCCATCGCATCACAATACGGGAGCGCATTCATTTGCTTCGGCGAAGGACCGCCGATGACAAATCCTGCTGATAGATCGCGATCTGGCTTTGCACGACCGAGTCGGCGACACTGAGTCGTTGCTCACACTTCTCGGAGAAGAGGGCAGCGCGTTTCCTGCGACCGACGATTCATCATGCCGCGACGTCGATGACCATTCTGGGACTGAGATCCGAAGCATCCCCGTGGCAACCGACTTCGTTGCGATGTGCCCAGATTTCGCCGAAACCGGCAGCTCCCTGGTGAATGGAGCGTCCGGGCGGTCATCGGCGTGGTTCTTCGCCATGTCGCTCCCTGATGAACGCAACAGAACGGACCGAATGACTGACTTCTTCTGCTCCAACCATGTCAGCAACAGTGTCACGCTGATGGGCTGGTCGGCGGTACACTGCCTCGACTGACCGGGAATTTCAGGAGCCGCACACGATGGACTGGACGCTAACACTCGCGGAGCATCTGCCAGCGATACCGACACCGTTGTGGAACCTGGCGAAACAGGCCGGCGTGACCGCTGCGGTCACGTCCATACCTGAGCGGCCAGGGGATCCTCCGCCCTGGGATTTCACGCACCTCCTGTGGCTCAAGCAAGAATTTGCCGACCGTGGTCTCGATCTCCAGGTCATCGAATCGGCGCCT
The DNA here is from genome assembly GCA_050248865.1 of Thermomicrobiales bacterium. Lineage (GTDB taxonomy): Bacteria > Chloroflexota > Chloroflexia > Thermomicrobiales > UBA6265 > JAHBVL01. The sequence goes on from JBFWRO010000437.1 coordinate 773, forward strand.
TCATTCCACGAACTGATCAAACGCGGCGCGCCGGAACGTGACCAGATGATCGATCGCTTCTGCGAGATGATCGAAAACATGGGCCGCGTTGGCATCCCGGTGATGTGCCACAACTTCATGGCGGTGCACGGCTGGATGCGCACCTCGATGGCGATCCCGGCACGAGGTGGCTCGCTCGTCACCGGATACGATCACAGGCTGATGGCACACGCTCCGCTCACGGAGTTTGGCGAGATCACCGAGGATCAATTGTGGGAGAACATGACCGCGTTCCTGCAGAAGGTCGTTCCGGTGGCCGAACGAGCAGGCGTCTTTCTCGCCGTTCATCCCGATGACCCACCCGTCTCACCGATTCGGGGGATCGGCCGGATTCTGACATCGGTCGATGCGTTGCAACGGGTGATCGATCTCGTACCCAGCCCTCACAATGGCATTACGTTTTGCCAGGGCTCGATTTCGACGATGAATGTCGATGTCCCGGCAGAAATTCGTCGCTTTGGCGCGCAGAAGGCGATCCACTTCGTTCACTTCCGGGATGTCACGGGCACGCCTGACAACTTCGTCGAGTCGTTTCATGCTCTTGGACGCACCGACATGTTCGAGGCGATCAGAGCATACCGGGATAGCGGATATACCGGACCGGTGCGGGTGGACCATGTGCCTTCAATGGAAGGCGAAGCGAATGAGCACCCCGGCTACGAGGTGCTCGGCCGCCTTTATGCGCTTGGGTACCTGACCGGTTTGATCGAAGGGGTGAATAAGGTCCACTGACGCTCGGTCAGATGTCCGGATCGTCTCCGAACTGGCGAACCTCCTGCGGGCAGCGGCAGGCGACAGCGATTTTTGCGGCCCATTCGAGCGCAGCTTCCCGCGATGGGAGGTCGAGGACAGTGAAACCGCCGGTGAGCTCACGGGCTCCGGGGTAGCCTCCTGCGGTGACGCTGCCGTCGCCGGAAACGAGAACGGGCGCGACCTCCTCGTCGATACCGCCGCCAAAGCGGTAGACCCCTGCGTCCTTGGCCTCGCGGATGACGGCGTGGGAAGCGTCAGACACTGCGGGAAAGTCCTCTTCCGGGATGTTCATTGCGAAACTTGGGAATGAGATCAGATAAAAGGTCATTTAGGGGCTCCTTGGGCACTGGGCACTGGGCACTGGGCACTGGGCACTGGGCACTGGGCACTGGGCACTGGGCACTCAAGAGTGTGACACAATACTTCCTTCCCTCCACATTGCCCAGGTTGGAGCGCGTGTAGGCAGCCATGCTGGCTCAGCGGAGGAGCTGATCGACGGTCACCAGATCGAATCCGCGACCTTCGAGGATGTCGATGAGTCGCTGCAGCGCGGCGTAATCGTTAGAGCCGTACCCAACGTGCATCAGGATGATGTCGCCGGATTTGGCGTTGTATCCACACGTGTTCAGGATCTGGCTGACAGTCGCGCCGTCCCAGCCCATCGAGTCGATCGACCACATCAGGGTCTGCCAGTAGCCGGCGTCGTAGGCGTCCTTGCGGACCGAATTGTTGATGTCGCCATACGGTGGTCGCCAGTAGGGTGACATCAGGTAACCCGTCAACTCGTAGATGTAGTCAGCGGTTTTCGTCAGTTCCCGTTTGCGCGCCTGCGGATCGGTGAGGGCCGGACTGGCCGAGAAGCCGGTGAACGATGGGTGGCTCCAGGTGTGATTGACCAACTGATGACCTTCGTCGACCATGCGAATGACGAGATCGGGATTCTCTTCGGCCCACTTGCCGGTCATGCCAAAGGTCACGTTCACGCCGTTCGCCTCGAGGACATCGAGCATTTGCATGGCCCAGCCACGATCGGCGCCGGCGTCGATGGTCAGTGCGATCTCCGCTCGACCGCTGATGCCTTTGGTGATGATCCGGCTGAGACCGTCAGTCGGCCTCGTCAGCAACGCGCTCGCACCAGGAATGCGGAGGTAGTAGCCGGACGCCCAGCCAGTGCCGTGTGAGGTCGTCTGTATCTGATACCACGGAACGCCATTGGCCCATGTCGGGCCAGCCAGAACCGTACCTCGCGTTCCCAATGGCATGTAGGTGCGAATCATTGCGGTCAGACTCGGCGCGGCGCGAAGGTTGAGATTGGCGATCGTTGTTTCGACCACGCCGCCGATCGTTATTCCGCCATAGGGGGTGGGTGATGGAGTCGGCGCAGGGTTCCCCGCGACCAGCCGCAGATATTTGCCGGACGCCCATCCGGAGCCGTACGCACTGGTGCGAATCTGATACCAGGGGTAGCCATCAGCATCGATCGGTCCAGCCAGGACGGTCCCTCTGGTGCCCAGGGCCATGCGAGCGAGGACGGTGCTGGCAAAGCCTGGCGCAGAGCGAAGATAGAGCGAGGGATCGATGATTTCCACGGTGGACCCTACCGGGAACCCCGAGGGTGCGGGGGTTGTGACTGGGAGACTGACGAGCTTCAGATACGTCCCCGATGCCCACCCGGTTCCGTATGCGGCGGTCGATATCTGATACCAGGGCATGTCGTTGGCCCATGTCGGTCCGGCCAGAACCGTTCCTCGCGTTTTCAGCGCCATGCGGGCCAAAACCGTGCTCGAAAAACCGGGAGCCGAGCGAAGATAGAGTTGAGGGTCATTGACTTCGACGACGGAGC
>JBFWRO010000438.1:0-3405 GCA_050248865.1 Thermomicrobiales bacterium
ACGACCGATTCTTTGTCGGTGGTGGCCGCCGGTGGCGCGGCTTTCAACATCATCCGTGCATCAGTCAGCCGCCGGGTCGCTCTGTTAGCTAGCGCGCTGGCCGGCTTCCTCCTCGTTCTTGCAGGCAACATGCGGGCACCGGTCGAGGTGCTGCGTGAAGGAACGTCAGCGATCGATCAGGGCTGGTGGGGAACCATCGGCTGGGATTCGAGCCGCGTTGTTGTCGACACCGGAAGTCAGCAGGAACAGACGATCAATGAGTTCCCCTGGTTCAGCCTGCTCCTCGGCGATCTCCACCCGCACCTCACGGCACTGCCGTTCACGATCCTTGCAGTGGTTCTCGCCCTCAACGTGCTGAGGCCCTACAGAGCGGACGGAACGAGTATCAGAGGAGCACTTCCGCTGATCGCGACAGGAGTGATGATCGGGGCGCTCTATCCACTGAATAGTCTTGACTTTCCGACATACCTTGTGGTCGTCTTCGGGGCGGTGCTGATCTCCAGAGGCCTGACGACCCTCTTTCTCGCGGAAGCTGGAATCATTGGCATCAGCGCCTTCCTTGCCTGGTTGCCGTTTCTCGTCACCTTTGTGCCATTTGCGGGCACTGACGACTCGGCCTTGCCCGACTGGCTTCGCGATGTGCCTGTCGTTTCCCGAGTCTTCACACTTCTCCAGTGGCACGCCGGCGAGCGAACCTCGATCGAGGAGTTCCTGACAGTTTTCGGCTTCTTCTGGGTCGTAATCGTCATTTTCCTGGTCTGGCAAGCGGCCGATTCCGTACGCAGTCATCCGCTCGATCCGGCCATGACTCGTTGGTCGATTGCCGCGGGACTCCTTTTGGCGGTGATTGCCGTGGCCGCGCAAGCCCCCATTGTCCTTCTGGCTGGAGTGCCGCTGACAGCATCGCTCTGGCTGCTGACCGCCAGGAGGAGATCTCATTCGTTGGCCACAGTTGCCGGGAATGGTCTCATCGCCGCAGGCCTGGGGCTGGTGTTGGTCACTGAGTTTTTCTACGTGCAAGACGTGTTTTCCGGCCGCTACAACACGCTGTTCAAAATCTACTATCAGGTCTGGACATTGCTGGCGATTGCCTGTTCAGTGGGGATCGCGCTGACCATTCGCGAGTTGCGGAAGCACGTTGCCCTGCAGGGAGTTGCCGTCGCTGCGCTCGCAGTCGGGCTGCTGGCCGCCGCCACCTACCCGGTTGTTGCCACGCTCCAGTGGACCAGAGTCCAGGGGGAACGTTCGTGGCAGGGTCTGGATGGGATCGCGTTCCTCGAGTCGCAGTATGCCGGAGACGTCGCCGCGATCAAGTGGTTGGCCGAGAATGCGAACGAGGACGATGTGATCATCGAGGCCCCGGGGTGTTCGTATCAAATCAACGGGGGCATGCCCACAGGGCGGATGTCCGCATTTACCGGAGTCCCGAGCCTCATGGGCTGGCAGGGACACCAATCGCAGTGGCGAGCTGGCCAGCCGCGGTTACTCGAGGGGATTGGACAGCGTGTGTCCGATATCGCAGCAATCTATGCCAATCCGCAAAGCGACCTCGTCGATCGGTATGGTGCGACCCTTCTCGTGGTGGGCAGCTTCGAGCGATTCGGCGCGGGGGAGGCCTGCTCGTCAGCCGGACCTTATCCAGCAGTCAATGACCCGTCGTTTCCAGGTCCGGGCTGGGAGGAAGTCTTCGCCTCAGGCGAGGCACGGATCTATCGGCGGGCAACCTAAGGTCAGGACAAGAATGGGGCGGTGCCTGTCAAAAGCGCACGCTACCGTCATTTCTCCCGGCCAATATCGTTGTAAAGGTAGAAGGACACGTCGTTTGATCGTTTTGGTACGAGGGTCGTGGACGTTCTGGCCATGTCGCACTCTCCGAAGCCATACCCGGTCTCACTGGATTCTGACGACGCCTCACAGCTCAAGGTGGCGAAGGCTGACCCCGCCGCTTTCGCCTACCTGTACGACCGATATGTCGATCTGATTTACCGGTACTGCGACCGGCGGCTTCGAGACCGCGAGGCATCCGAGGACGCAACAAGCATAGTTTTCGAAAAGGCGTTTGCTAACCTCGCAAAATGCCCGCTCGACGGTTTTCGCCCCTGGCTCTTCACGATCGCTCACAATGTCGTCGTCGATATACACCGCAAGCGCCGAACGCAAGCCTCGCTCGAGGAAGCAACGACCGTGCCTGACGTGGCGACAGGGCCTGAGGATGTGGCCGTTTCTCGAGAATCGGCGGTGACTGTCCGGGCGCTGCTGGATGCATTGTCACCCGATCAGCGAGCAGTTATCGAACTGCGGCTGGCCGGGCTGAGCGGCACAGAGTCGATGGCTGTTCTAGGAATCAGCAGAGATGTGCTAGGGGCAAGGACATTTCGGGCGATGAACAAGATGCGCTCGCTGCTCGAGGCGGACGGGGCGAAGGGAGGCTTCGTATGAGCGCTGGCGAGCACATCAATTCCGAAATGCGTCTGCTCGAATACTGGGACAACTTCCTGGCCGGGACTCCGACGCTGCCGGTGATCGACCGAGGGGCATCCGAACTGATTCACTATTTGCATGAAAACGATGATGCGAGCTGGCCGGATCAGGAGTTCGCCACCCGGACTCGCGAACTCATTGTCGTGGGCACTGAGGAATCAAGAGGGATCGTGAAACTGGGGAAAAGGACGATCTGTCCGGCGAATCCAACGGCGACCTTCGTAGTCGAAGAATCGACGTGGCTGAGACGGTCAATTTGGCCGATCGCGGCGGCACTGTGTGTGGCTTTGGGTATCGGTTATCTCTTCAGCGGAGGATCGCTGCCAGGCAAACTCGCGGATCAATGGCGCGACGATCCCGCCGTGCCGGCTTTGGTGGCTCCGGCAGACCACCGTGGTACACCTTTGGCGACTCCGGAACCACTGGCATCTCCCTCCGTGTCACCAGAATTACTGTCCCACCAGGGCTCTGACGTGACGATGCTCTTCGCCAACCCAGCCAGACTTGGCGACTCCGAAGCGGTCGGCCCATCCGGCTTGCCGGAAATTGCCTGGTCGTTCGATACCGGACGCATATTTCGCTCTTCTCCAGTTGTTGCCGGAGGGGTCGTGTACGTCGGCAACACCGGGGGCCAGTTTTATGCGTTCGACGCCTCAAGCGGCGAAGTGATTTGGCAAATCGAGACTGGTGGAGCGGTTTTTTCGACCGCGTTGGTAGCGGGCGACCTGGTGATCGTACCGGCGGCGGATTCCTCGATTTCAGGATCTGTAATCGCATTCGATCGCGTGACGGGAACAGAGAAATGGCGCTACCCAATCGGCGATCAGGTGTTTTCCGATCCGGTCCTCTATGACGGTGTCGTCTATCTCGGTACCGACGACGGATTTGTGCATGCGCTCGATCCAGATGACGGAAGCGAAGTCT
>JBFWRO010000439.1:0-3402 GCA_050248865.1 Thermomicrobiales bacterium
CAGTCGTGAATATCGCCTCATGATTCGTTGCATCACCAAGCGCCTTGATGATCGTGTAGGCCTCCGGCCACTCCGGTCGGTCTTCCAGCGCCGCTTCGAGCGCGACATCACGCTGGGTTTCAATCCAGTGCAGCCAGGTGTCGTGGCTGCGCGGATCTACCTCCTGCAGCATCATATTGATCACCTGACGCGCATCACCCACGACTGGAACATCGGTATGGACGTTCTTGCCGATCTCGGCCGGATCGATGTCGACGTGCACCACTTTCGCCTTTGTCGCAAATTCGGCGACCTTGCCAGTTGCCCGGTCATCGAAGCGCGCACCAATATTGACCAGCAGATCGCACTCCTCGAGCGCCTTATTCACATGCCGGTGACCGTGCATGCCCATGAGTCCGAGGGCGAGGGGATGTGACTCGGGCATCGAGCCCTGTCCCAGCAAGGTGAAGATCACCGGGACTCCAGTCTGCTCGACGAGCTTGATGAATGATTCCTGCGCTTCGGCGATCAGGATGCCATGTCCGGCCATGAACAACGGGCGCTTTGCCTCGTTGATCAGTTCCGACGCCATGCGAACCTGGCGCTGATTGGGCACCGTCGTCGGCTGATAACCGCGTCGCTCTCGCAGGGGTGCAGGAGCGTATTTCGTGGTGGCCAGAAAGAGATTCTTCGGGATGTCCACCAGAACCGGTCCTGGTCTCCCCGAGCGGGCCAGATGAAACGCTTCGCGAATCGTCGGCGCGATGTCATCGACGGACTGAACCAGATAGTTGTGCTTGGTGATGGGCAACGTGATTCCGGTGATATCTGTTTCCTGGAATGCGTCGAGCCCAATCATCGCCTGCCCGACCTGTCCGGTGATCGCCACGACAGGGATGGAGTCGAGCTGAGCATTCGCCAGCCCGGTGACCAGGTTGGTGGCTCCGGGACCGGAGGTAGCGATGCAAACACCCACCTTGCCTGTCGCCCGTGCATAGCCATCCGCCGCCAGCGCGGCCCACTGTTCGAAGCGAGTCAGAACATGGTGAAAACCCGCTGATGGCAAAGCATCGTAAAGAGGAATCACCGCCCCACCCGGGTAGCCGAAAACGACATCGACGCCTTCGGCCTCCAGCGCCCGGCAGGTGATCTGACTGCCGGTGAGCACTTCCGGCGCCTGAGCGGAGGAGGGTATGGAACCCTGAGTTCCGCCTTGCTTCGATGCTCCGTTGGAGAGCACCTTCGAGGTGGTGTGCTCAGTTGTGGTAGACATCTCGTCATTCCTCCGCGCGTTGCTCCTCTGAACGGAGCCTGGATCAACAAAAAAACCTCCCAATCTTTCTGGGAGGCCGGTCAGTTTCGCTGAATACGTTTTCGTTTAGCTCTTACTGGAATCTCGGCCTCCAGCACCACATACGCTCCCACCGGGGAGCGAAATAAGTACGAGGCCGATAATGATCGAGTGCTGCGACACGATTTACGTCTCCAAAAGAACACCCAGAGATTGTGAATCTCTGCACATCGTGATGATGGAGGAGGGTGGATCATTTGTCAAGGCGCGGTATGGGATCATTCCGGGTTGATGCCAAAACAGGTGAAAAGAGTCATGGCAAAAAAGAAACGATCTCTCTCTCGGGCCAGCTCAGCCGACCTGAGCATTGCATCCGCCTCGGCCTGGCTGATGATGCCATGTTCTGCCGCGGTGTTCGTGATGTTGGTGCCGCCAAGATTGGTCATAACGAGATCGTAGTCCCGGAAGATGATCGTGAAGGGCTCCGTGTTCACGTGTCTCAGCCCCGCATCACGAAACAATCGCTCCAGCTCGCGTCCCATCCAGCCATTTCCGCTGGCGTCTCCCGCCATCCCGATGACGCGACGATAGACATCGCGATCGAGGTCCTGGCGCACATCGATGATGATCGTGTCCCAATCGACCTCCGTCGCAACCAAACGCCCACCAGGTTTGGCTACCCGCATCATCTCGGCCAGTCCGGTTTCCGGATTAGGCAGATATTGCAGGACGCGTTCGGTTCGCACCGCATCGAACGAGTCGTTGTCGAATGGCATCATCATTGCGTTCGCGCAGTGCACCTCGATTTCCACTCCGGCGTCGCGGGCACGAGTATTCGCGACTCCCAGTAACGCGGCGCTTTGGTCAAGACCCACCGCCCGGGAAACGATTGGTGCGACGTCGATCAGGTAATTTCCGCTGCCGCATCCGACGTCGAGCAAGGCGACATCCTTGCGCAAGCCAAGCAGCTCGATGGTTCGGGCGTGATTTTTGCGGATCCCCGGATTGCGATTCAGTGTGTCCAGAAACCGGACGAAAAAAGCCGACTCCGTATCGAGCTCATCAGCATGCTGAAACGAATGGTGAACTGTGCTTACGGAGACATGATCACTCATCGATATCGGCCTTCCCAATCCGACACACCCTTTCACTGGCTGTTATCGGAGCATGATTTGATGATCGAAAAGCCCGGGGAAAGACACTTCTCGCTAGGGCGGATAGGTCTGCTCATTCTTCCTGCATGAACCAGCTCGACTGGGTTGATTCCAGCGTACAGCGTCCGCTGCACGAACTCAATAGGGTGCGCGGTTTACATACCTGAAACGGGATGACGTGCCCGATGGCGGTGAGTCGTGGAGCAGGACGCGATCACGCACTGGAATCGCTTTGGCCCCGTTTCGGAGAGTGTGAGCGCGCTCCAGGCAGGCCAGTGGGCGAATCGAGCGCTTCTCCCAGAGATCCCGCGGGACTGTCTGGAGGCCGCGCGGGACAGCAGCCGTACAGGGATTGGTAACCAGCTGTGTCCCGCCGAATGCGCCGGTCAGGCAGGAGAGGGTGCGAAGTCACAAGCACGCCGGAGCGTCACGGATCGCGGGACGACTAAACACCTCAGGTCGCTTATCGCATAGCCTCGTCCAGAGAGACACGCCAGCGAGGGCGGTGCACCGGAGCTCGTGAGCGAGTCTCCATCCCGTGAGACCTTCCTCCTGGACATCGTCGGGCGCTTTGAAACAGCTGGCGGTGATCAGCCAGGCGCCGAAGCTATCAGCGGTCGACCCCCAGCAATATCGGCCAGAACCTTTCAATCACCAAACGAGAGTCGTAGGCTGAGAATCTCGAACGGTCGCAAATCGGCATCCAGAACAACCGGACTGACCTGCTCGACGCTGCCCGGTCGGGATTCAGACTCCTCCAGCAGATTCACAGTCTCGAATGCTGTAACGACGCGGGAAAAAGTCAGGCGCACTCTGCCTCGCGACCCATGGGGTTCGTAGATCCTTAAAACCGCACCGTTGGCGTCGAACGCCGGCTTCAGCGCACCGAGACCGACTGGTAAACCGGACGCCTCGACGAAGGAATGATCGTCCGGCGCCGCGTCGACCGGTAAGGCAATCAGTGGGCTGTTCAGTCTG
>JBFWRO010000440.1:0-3400 GCA_050248865.1 Thermomicrobiales bacterium
CGCTGCTCCCCTCCTTTGCACTTCTCGGCGGTCGCCGCGCCGTCGCGCAGGGCACGAACGTGGCCTCGATGCAGATCGTCGACATCGGGTTGCCGGAAGGCGTGACCGAGCCTCGGGCGGCGGGCATCAGCGACAACGGGGATGTGGTCATCAATGCCCTCATCGATGACGCTCCAGCGGTTTTCCTCTATCGAAACGAATCGTTCGAACGTTTTGGCGGTGACGACGTTCCGGCAAGCGCAGCGACGATCAACGAGGCCGGCACGGCCGTGGGTTGGTCTCTTGGAGAGCGTGGACCTGCCGCCGTGCAATTCGGCGAAGACATGCTGGTCACCATGCCGGGGGACTCTGTGGAGAGCCGCGCGAGGGGCGTCAATGTCGAAGGGACTGTTGTGGGCGAAGCCGTCATCGAGGAAGGCGGCCCCGCTCTCCCGGTGTACTGGACTCAATCGACGGTCGAGGTGTTGCCTGCTGCGGGAGATGGCTCGGCAGGCGCGGTGCTCGACGTCAACACCATCGAGCAGATGGTCGGCTGGTCGGAGACCGGCGGGGAGCTGGCTGCCCGTCATGCCACATTGTGGGAGGGAGGCGAGGCCAAGGATCTCGGCACACTCGGTGGAAACCTCAGCGAAGCCCGCGCGATCAACGAGACCGGTCTCATTGTCGGGGCTTCATTGACATCGGCGGACCAGAACACATATCAGGAGGCTGGCGGCCGCGCCTGCAGTTGGCAGGATGGCCAGATCGCCGACCTGGGACTCGGTCCGGACCATGCCTGGGGTGTGGCCAATGATGTCAATGACGTCGGTATGATCGTCGGCGTAGCCGGGCGGGACGGCGAAGACCCAGCGGGCATTACGAGTGTCGCGGTTCTCTGGTCCGTCGGAGAAGTTCTCGATCTCAACGAGATTGCAACTGGCGGGGACGGATTAGTGCTGGTGGAGGCCGTTGCCGTCAATGCCTTTGGACAGATCCTCTGTAATGCAGTCGACACAGATGGGCAGTCGCGCATCGTCGTCCTCAGCGTGATCGGCAATTGATGGAAAGTTTCCGAGCGCGGGCATGCGGCTCTTGGTGAAACGTCCGCGCGCGCGAATGAGAGCTTTTCTACAATGCGCGGGTGTCGATTTGGACTCGTGAGGAGTTTCATCGCGAATGCCCGTCGTTGTCTGTTTTGGTGATTCGAATACCTGGGGATATGATCCGGACACGCGCTCCCGTTTCCCGCCCGACATGCGGTGGACCGGCGTCCTGGCGAGGGCGCTTGGCTCGGAATTCACGGTCATCGAAGAGGGGTTGAATGGTCGCACGACCAATATCGATGATCCGTTGGATGAGGATCGCAACGGAAAGCGACATCTGCCCAGCAGGCTGGAGACGCACGCGCCATTCAATCTGCTGATCATCATGCTGGGCACGAATGATCTTCGTGCTCGTCTCAACCGGTCCGCGACCGACATTGCCCAGAGCGCGGCGCTACTGGGACAGACCGCCGCACGATCGATCAGCGGCGTCGGCGGCGCAGCTCCTGCGGTATTGCTCGTGGCTCCGCCGCCGGTCCTGATCGTCGATGGCATGGACGAGTTCCTTGCCGGCGCCGACGAGAAGTCGGCGGCATTTGCCCGGCGCTATGCGTGGGCCGCCGAGCGATACGGGCTGCATTTCATGGACGCTGGGTCGGTCATTACATCGAGCCCGGTAGACGGCATTCACTTCGACGCCCAGAACCACCAGCGTCTTGGCGTGGCGATGGCCGAGCGCGTGTCGGACATTTTACGGGGCGTCGTCTAGTCCACCCGGGTGGACTACGCATCGTGGAATACACAAAAGGATGCGTTCGTACGTTCCACGTGGAACATTCCGACCGAGAAAACGAGCCGGTATGCATGAACCTGCTATGCTGACGGCGCGAGATTCGTATCGCTCTTTCCCCTCCCTCGGTCGTTCCTGCCGAAACCTTGCAGGTGTGCGATGCGTTTGAGTCTGCGAAGGAGGGCGCCAGACTCGCATGAATCAGGTGCTAACGTGGTCAGGGCGCGCTTTGGGTGCGTTTGGACAATCAGACAGTAGTGCAATCGTGGACGAACGTGATCTCGTGGCCCGCGCCCGCGCGGGAGACCCGGTCGCGTTCGAACGACTCTATGAGCAATATCACGCCCCGATCCTGAACTACCTGCATCGCATGGTCGGCGATCGCGCTCTGGCCGAAGATCTGGCCCAGGACGCGTTTGAAAAAGCCTACCGGGGTCTCGGCAACACGAGACCTGATCTGGCATTCAAAGCGTGGCTCTACCGGATCGCAACGAACACCGCGATCTCCCACGGGCGCCGCAAGCGGATCATCCAGTGGATACCCTTCAGCCCCACATTTGATCCACCTTCAGATGACGAGGTAGAGGGCTCGGCCAGCCGGCGGACTGATGTTCAGCGCACCCTCAGCAAGTTGCCTCCTCATTACGCGGCGGTCTTACTGCTGCGCCATTACCAGGGCTTATCACTGGCGGAGACCGCGGCATCGCTCGATATCACGGAGGCGGCCTGTAAATTGCGGCTGTTCCGGGCCCGCAAGGCGTTCGCCGCGGCATTCGATGGTCCACCCGCAAAAGACCCGGAGATCTCGAGATGAGCCGGCAACCACACAACAATCCGGCTCCACGGAGCATTTCTCACGCCGAAGCGGAGGAGTTGCTGTCCGCGCGTCTCGATGCTCCAATCGATCCCTATGACAACCGGGCGCTCCTCTGGCACCTGCAAACCTGTCAGTCCTGTAAGGTTTTTGCCATTCAGATGGAAGTCATGGCCCGTGAGCTGGAGGCTCTGCCTCGCTTGCCGGCCAGCCCTGTGGTCCGACGGGAAGTGCATGACCGCATTCAGGCGCCGCTGCCTTTCTGGAGCAGGCTGGCAACATCAGGTGCGCACAGCGGGCCAGGCAGAGCGTTGCCTGCGGCGCTTGCCGCGATGATTCTGCTGGTCGCCGTGACAACCTGGGTGCTTGTCGAACTGACCAATTCAGGAAACGGAGGCACCGTGTCCACCGGAGGATCGATTTCAGCGCCGGGCGAGATTGCGGTGCTGATCAGTCCGACGGCCACGGAAACTCGCTCATCCACGGTGCTTTCTCCCGTGGAATCGGTTGAACCCTCGCCAACTGCCCGGGTGATCGATGTCCCAACCAGGAGTGCGACCCTCACGGACCCGGGTGCGATCGCTACCCGGACCCCGACATCCGAATCCGGGCAAGCTCCGGACGAACCGGTGCTGGCCCAGGCGCTGCCGTCTGCTACAACCGAGAGCGCCGCGGCGGCGCAGGTGCTGACTCCTGATCAGACAGCGACCGCCGTCCAGGGCCAGGGGAGTGGCCCAGCTGAGAGCACGACGCCCGAGGTGGCCATCGCCGCCG
>JBFWRO010000441.1:0-3395 GCA_050248865.1 Thermomicrobiales bacterium
AAAGGAGTGCAACCCATGTGCGGTCGCTACGTCCTGAATGCACCTGAAGATTTGTCGGAACGCTTCCAGCTTCGCCAGGTCACGATCTCGCTACCACACTCCTGGAATGTGGCGCCGTCTAACGAGCTTCCGGTGATCGTCGAGAACAAGGAAGGCGAGCGCGAAGCGCGGTCGATGACGTGGGGCCTGACTCCTCGCTGGGCCAGAGAAGGTGGGAAAAAGACCCTTGCGCCAATCAACGCCCGAGCCGAGACGCTCGTGGAAAAGCCGATGTTTCGCAATCTGATCAAAAACCGCCGATGTCTCGTCCCTGCCAACGGCTTCTATGAATGGAAGAACATGGGCGACCACAAGCAGCCCTACTATGTGACAGTGCCCAATGATCCGCTATTCGCCTTTGCCGGTCTCTATGATGCCTGGAAAGACGAGAACGATGAGGTTGTCGCTAGCTACACGATTGTCACGACCTCGGCCAATGAGCTGATGCGTTCGCTCCATGAGCGCATGCCAGTGATTCTGCATCAGGATGACGAGGAGGAGTGGCTTGATCGGTCGGTTACTGATCCAGCTCAACTCCAGCGACTTCTCGGCCCGTATCCTGCTGAAGAAATGCAGGTCGTGCCGGTCAGCAGGAAGGTCAACAATGTCCGCAACGATGGCCCGGACCTGGTGGATCCTGTCGATGTGTGATGGAAGGACGGCCGGACGCTGGAAGTGAGGAGGCTGGAGTGTCGATAGAAGAGAAACTGGCTTCGATGAGACTGGTTTTGCCCGAGCCACCAAAGGTGCCGCCGGGTGCGCGAATTCCCTTTTCCTTTGTGCGGGTGCATGGCGACCGGGCGTTTATTGCTGGACACACCGCCCAGAATCCGGATGGATCCCTCGCCGGACCTTTTGGCAAGGTCGGTGACGCAATCTCCCCTGATGCCGCCTACGATGCTGCCCGCCTGACAGCGGTCTCGATGCTTGGCAGCCTGAAGCGGGAACTCGGCGATCTCGATCGTATCGATCGCTGGCTTCGTATTTTCGGGATGGTCAACGCCGCACCCGATTTCTTTGAATTCCCGGCCGTCATCAATGGGTGTTCCGATTTGATTCTGGAGCTTTGGGGTCAGGATGCCGGCCAGCATGCCCGGTCGGCGATCGGAGTGGCCGGGTTGCCATGGAATTTCTGTGTCGAGATCGAGGCCGAAGTCATCATCAAGTGACGGCACGCCCTGAACGGTGGTCGGGCGACGGCTTGCTATCGCCGGAGCAGGAATGCCCGCATCGGCTTGCTGGTCACGTGGAGATCGTGTCGTTTGCCGCTCGTTCCCGAATGAAGGACACCCTTTCGGCGAGCGCTCTCTAGCAGTGTCGTACGCAACAACATACATTCAATGAACCAGGCAGGATTGGCGCCACCGCTGCGCTTGTCGATCATTCCCCCGCCCGACGCGGAAGAAGCGCCGTGGCGCTCGGTGCTTCGATGGCGGGCCTGCTGACCATGCAACCGGCGGTGTCAGGACGTGGACCATGGTTCCCTGCCGATCGAGTCCCGCTTTCAGACGAGATTTTGGGTGATCATCATGGCTCCGGCTGCAGGGGCACTTCGACAATTGCCCGACCGACCAGCTCCACAGCGCATTGTCCGCTGGTGGCTTCCCCCAGCCAGGCTTCGAAAATGTCGAGGTCTGGCGGCTCCAGACGAAGCTCGAACGCGACGTCCACGCCATAGGTAACATCGCTGATGAACCATGGCGATCCACGCAAGGCAAAGTCGAGTTTGCCGGCAAGGTCGTGACCCGCTCTGACCAGAATCACGACAAGCTCTTTGCGCTCGACGATCCCCACTGCGTCGATAGCGGCCGACACCGATTGGCCATACGCCCGGATCAAACCGCCTGCCCCGAGCAACGTTCCGCCAAAGTACCGGGTGACTACGGCGACCACATCGGTGAGCTGTCGCTGATTCAGGACGTTCAGCATGGGCATCCCGGCCGTGCCCGACGGTTCGCCATCGTCGTTGGATCGCTGGAGTTCTCCGCGTGAACCGATGACCCACGCTGTGCAATTGTGATTCGCGTCCCAATAATGCTTGCGCATTGTGGAGACGAACGCTTTGGCCTCACCTTCTGAGGCGACCCGCTCCAGCGTACAGATGAAGCGCGACTTCCTGACCTCCAGTTCGTGCGCGCCCGGATGGGCAATTGTTCGAATTCGCTCAGTCATCGCGCATCACGTTGCAGGCTTCGAAGCGCCTGGCGGCTCAGTATTGACCGGTTCCATCCTGTTCGCGCCTCCGTTGGATGAGCCGGTCTTTGGCATCCTGTCTGCCAGTCGCTGGGCGATGACGAAAAGCGGCACCAGCCCGATGACGAGGACGATGGCAATCTCGAATGGAAGCGTTTCCCTCCGAGCGTACATCAGGCCGGCGACCATCGGGCCTGAAGCAAACGCGACCCCGCCGGCCATCTCCAGGAGCGCGAAGGAGCGGGTGCGGAGTCGGGCTGGCGCCAGCTCGCCAAGCGCGGAAATCAACGTTGCCCAGGCGGAAAAGAGTCCTCCTCGCAAGAAAAAAGCGAGCATGAGCAATGGGAGAAATGCCGTCTCCCGAATCATCAGGAATCCAAGCGACATGGCGCCAACCGGGATTGCGGTGGCGATCAATGGCACTTGCTGCAGTCTCTTGTTGCGCGCCACGATCAACCCAAACGCGGCCGAGCCGAGAGCAGGCAACGCTGCGAGCGCGGTGATGCCCGAGGGCTCGAATCCGCGGACATCCTCCAGGAACGTGGGAATGAAAGCCACGCCGAAAGACAGCGAAAAGACGGTCAAAAGGAGCAGCGTGCCGACCAATCGCACCGAAGGCTCCCTGATCGCCGCGCGATAGGATGATGCTGATGTCTGATCGGCGGACGTCTCGACCTCCGGATTCGTGAGGCGAGCAAAAAACAGCACGGCGACCGCAGAAAACAGCGCACCCAGCACAAAAGCCGCCCTCATGCCGAAGAGCGCGACCACGCCCGCGCCGATGAGCGGCGAAATCGCCAGAGCGATCGATGGACCAACGTTGAAGACCAGCGCGAACGAGCGCATCCGTGCGTCGCCTGCTTCGACGGCCACGATGGTCTGAACGAGCGGAAACACCATTTCCCCGATGGCAAACGCGATGATGACGAGAACCAACTGCGGCCAGTGATTCGAAACAGCCGCGCCCAGAAAGCCAATGACTGAGACGATGCGCGCGAAGACAATGACTCGCCGGTAGCCAAACCGATCGGCGATCGCTGCGGCGGGCGCGAGCACAAACAACCGGAGGTACCCGCCGATCCCCAGCATCAGTCCAACGATCGTCACCGGCGCGCCCAGCCGCTCGATCCAGAGCGGCCAGACGCTGGCATAGGCGCCATAGG
>JBFWRO010000442.1:0-3386 GCA_050248865.1 Thermomicrobiales bacterium
GCTATTCCCTCTCGCTGGCTGGGGGCGATCGGTGTGGCGAAGCGCCGCGCACGAACGTTCCACGACCGGCTTTGCCCGAGAACAAGCCGCGGCGGCCGGCTTCCAGATAGGCCTTCAATCCGGTGCCCACCGACAGGCCGAGCTTGTTGGCCATATCGCGTTGCGGCGGCAAGCGCGTTCCAGCCGGCATCGTGCCATCACGCACCGCACCCTCCAGGGCATCGACGATAGCGAGATAGCGGGGCGTCTCGTCACCTGGGAGCTTCGGGATCCAATCTGCGCTCATGACACAGTCACCGTATTGCCCCCTGCGCCAGGCTCGGCTGCCTTTTGCAATCGGTCCAGTTCACAGGCTGATCCGACGACTACGTCGTTGACTTCGATCGACGACCCGCACTTCAGCGACGCAATGATGCTCTCATAGGCAGCGACGCCAGCAAGCACGTCGTCGATGCTGACGAAGTGAGGGCTTTCTTTCCGCACCTCCGCCGCGAATGATTCCAGGCCTAGCTTCAGGACAGGCGCCGGAGGAAAAGTCAACGAGCGAACGACATCGCCGCGCATTTTGACCGTGAGGGTGTGCCAGTCCCGAACCTCCGCCCAGCCCTCGCTTCCGAACACCTCGATGCGCCAGATCGAAGGCGTTCCGTGCACCGACGTGATGGTGGCGGCCGGACCACTTTCAAATTTGACGTGCGCAGACACGACGTCGAGGAGGTCACCGGCCGGAATTCGGCTCTGGCCCTTAGCATCGGTCTGGACGATGCGCCCGAACAGGCCAATCAGTGCGTCGAGGGTGTGCACCCCGTTGCCGGTGAAGAACAGCGTGCCGGCGGGACTCGAAGCAGGCAGCGCGCGCCAGCCGGTCGGCTCCGAGGGCGGAAGCCAGTTGTGCGAGTAGTTCCCGGTCGCGTGCAGGATGGTGCCGAGCTCGCCGCCGCGTACAATCGCGTAGAGCTGTTGCATGGCTGGATGCAGCCGATGCGTGAATGCAACTCCCAAACTGACGCCTGCCTCTTCGCAAATGCGAACAGCCTCAAGGGCGGACTGCAAATCCAGCGTAAAGGGTTTTTCGCAGTAGACATGTTTGCCAGCACGGGCCGCTGCACAGACCTGCTCGAAATGGACGATCGGCGGCGTCGCCACGATTACGGCATCGATCGAGCGATCTTCCAACATCGGATCGATCCGGTCGAATACCGGAATGCCGTAGCGAGTTCCGACTGCGTCCGCCTCCGCGGGCGTGATGGTAACGCCCGCTGCAATCCTAACGGATGTGTTGCTGCCATTTATTGCCGCAATCAGGCGGCCGCCTTGCACGCCAAGCCCGACAAGGCCCGCGTTTAGAACCCTGTGGCGCGCACCGTCCAATCGATCACCGCTCGATCTTGATGTTGGCCACGTTGGCGACCTCGGTCCATCGTTTAAGCTCGCTCTTGATGAGCTCGCGAAATTCCGCTGACGTGTTCCCCATCGGTTCGGCAGCCAGCGCGGCGAAGCGCTCTCGCACGTCTGGCAACTTCACGATCCGGATAATCTCCTCTTCGAGCGCCTTGACGGCATTCGGTGGCGTGTTCGCGGCAACAAAAATCCCGTTTCCTCCGGCCATCTCGAGCTTCGGAAACCCAGCCTCAGCCATCGTCGGCAGGTTCGGCAGTGCTGCCATGCGCTTGGTGGACGTGACGGAGATTCCGATGATCTGTCCGGATTGGATGGGGCCGATCAGCGGCGATGCATCGCCGATGCTCATCAACGCTTCGCCGCGCATAATACCGAGCGCGGAGTCGGTCGTGCTCTTGTAGGTGATGTACTGACTTGGGGCACCCGTGACGCTTTTATAGACTTCGTTGGTAAGCTGGTAGATGGCCGATGCGCCCGCGAAATTGGCCTTGTCTGGATTGGCCTTTGCGTAGGCCACCAGGTCGGAGACGGTCTTCACGCCGGAGGTCTTGTTGGCGACCATCACGTAGCCGTACGAGGAAAGCGCCGAGATCGGGATGAAGTCCTTGATCGGATCATACGGCAGCCTCGTGTAGACGGCTGGATTCACGACCATCGTGGAGAAGGGGACCAGCAGCAAGGTGTGACCGTCAGCTGGGCCCCTAGCAACGGACTCCGTCGCGATGATGCCACCGCCACCGACGCGGTTCTCGACCACGATGGCCTGCCCCGAGTCCGGGAACATCTTGCTGGCGACCAACCGTGCGAAAATGTCTGTCCCTCCGCCGGCGGCGAAACCAACGATGATTCGGACCGTCTTGTTCGGGAACTTGGCTTGTGCGCAGACCGACGTAGGGGCTCCAGCAGCTGCAAAAGCAGTCAATAGTGCCAGTGATAAGGCTTTCCCAATCGGTGACATGGTCCATTCGCTCCCTGATGCAGCTTTGCCGCTGGTTTGGTTTTCTGATGGATCGGGTACAATCAGGCGTCTTCGCGCCAAAGATCGAGCCGGCGCAAGACTTCGTCGTCCGTTACAAGGAACAGAGTGGCGTCGTCGCTGACCGCTTGGTGACTGACCCACACCCAATGCGGGATTGTGAAGACGTCGTTCTTAGTCCACGCAATTTCGGTATCGCCGATGGTCGATCGGCCGGCACCCGTGGCAGCGAAGCAGACGGCGGAGCCGCTCACACGGCGGCGGCGAGTGGGCGTCCTGCCGAAGCGTAACAGGTAGCAATCTAGCAGAGTCATCACGGCTCCGCCGGTCAGAGGATTTGTGTAGCGCAGCGATCGCGAGCCGTCATCGGACGCCGGCATTGCGTCAAGTGCTGGCGACACCTTCGACCACGAATACCGAAATAGTGGCGAATGGCGAGGCGAGGCATTGTGCCGATCAGGCACCACGCCGGGGACTGTGAACGCCGAGTCTTCGACCGTTTCCGGAAGATTGCGTGCGGGTCCGGGCTCGAACAGGTTCAGATTGAGGTATTGAATCAGCGGCACGTCGAGGACATCGAGCCAGGTCACGCGCTGATCGCCCTCATTCACGTGCTCGTGCCAAGTCCAGCCCGGCGTCAGAATCAGGTCGCCCCGCTCCATTGCGCAACTCTTGCCATCGACCATGGTGCGTGCGCCGCTCCCCTCGATTACAAAACGGAGCGCATTCGCCGTATGCCGATGCGGCCGAGCACTCTCCCCCGGCATCAGGATCTGAATGCCGGCATTCAGATCCGGGGTGACGCGCGGCGTCGCTTGCCGCGACAGGTCCGGGTCCGCGAGCGTAAGGACGCGCCGCTCGGCGACATCCATTCCGGTTGCGCGCACAGCCTTGGCGATCAGAGGCGCCAGTTGATCCCAGGGCCAAATTCTAGGCTGCTGTGCGCCGTTTGGAGAATGACTGGCGACACGCTCCCACAGCGGCGTGACCCCAGCCGTCGACATCTCCT
>JBFWRO010000443.1:0-3384 GCA_050248865.1 Thermomicrobiales bacterium
GGTTGGCCAGACTGTGGCAATCATCGAAGCAATGAAAATCATGAACGAAATCGTTGCCGATCATGCGGGAAAGGTTGTCGAGATCCTGGTGCGGAATGCTGAGGCAGTCGAGTACGGACAACCGCTTTTCCGACTTGCCCCAGAACACGGGTGAGCGGTGCCGGTGAATCCCCTTTCAGTCGGAGATCTGACGCGCTATATCAGCGACCTCATCGCAACCGACGACCTCCTTGCAGATGTCTGGATCGAGGGGGAAGTGATCGAGGCGACTGTTTCGCGTGCGGGACACTGTTATTTCGCGATTGCTGATGACGTCGCAAAACTCAAGTGCGTGATTTTTCGGGGAGCGCTGCAGCGTCAGTCATATCCACCAACCGCGGGCCAGAGCTGCGCCGTTCATGGCGCAGTTTCGATCTACGCCCGCGAAGGACAGTACCAGCTGATCGCAGACTTCGTGCAACCTGCCGGCATCGGACTGGCTGCACTCGAACTCGAGTTGCTCAAGCAACAGCTCGCCGCTGAGGGGCTTTTCGATGCTGCCCGAAAGCGACCCCTGCCCTTCCGGATTCGCACGGTTGGCCTGGTGACATCCGCCGAAGGTGCGGTGCGCCATGATGTCGAAACCGTGCTGAGGCGCCGAAACCCGTTCCTTCATCTGATTCTGGCCCACGCAGCGGTACAGGGTGACGCTGCCGCGGCTTCACTGCAAGCGGCGCTGCGGATGCTCATCGAAGATGGCCAGAGCGACGTGATCATTATCGGACGAGGAGGGGGGTCGGCCAGCGATCTCGCTGCATTCAATGATGAAGCACTGGTTCGGGCTGTGTTCGCGTCACCGGTACCCGTCATCAGCGCTGTTGGTCATGAGTCCGACTGGACGTTGCTCGACCTGGTGGCCGATCTGCGGGCGGCCACGCCATCGGCCGCTGCCGAAATTGTCTCCGCACCCGTTGCCGGGCTCGTTCAGCAGGTCGCAGAGGCGCTGGATCGCCACAGGCTGAGCACCCGGCGTCACATTTCCGAACGTTTTCTGGACGTCGACGCACGCCGTGAATCGTTGTCACGCCGGGGCCCTGCCGGGAGGCTGACGGCATGGAGAGCGGCAATCGGCGAGCGTGCGCTATCGCTCGAAGCGCAGGTCAGGTCTGCCGTACAGGCGAGAGCAGCCCAAGCCAGCGGGCAACGCGACTTGCTTTTCCAGGCGACCCAGGCTTTTCATCAGAGCCGTGGACTCGATCGAGATCGTGCAATCGGATTGCTGTCGGTGCTCGACCCTCATGCAACACTCGCTCGCGGATATGCGGTTCTCGAGGATGCCGAAAGCGGTGTTCCGATGCTCTCGGTGACCGAAGCTCGACTCGACCAGACTTTGCGAGCTCGTCTGCGAGATGGTTCGATCATCACCCGGGTCGAGTCAATCGGATAAGGAGCATTGCACAATGGACGAGCGGGATCGATTCACCGCGATCGGCAAGACACTCGACGCGTGGGATGAGATCGCACTGAACGGGAGTTTTGAGGACGCGATGGATGCACTCGAGGCGATCGTCACGCTTCTCGACGAGGGTGACCTGACGCTCGATCTCTCGGTACGGTGCTTCGAAACGGGGACGCGGCTGAGCGCACGCTGCCAGTCGTTGCTGGAGCAGGCGGAGCTACGGATCTCACTTCTCTCCTCAACTCCGCAGCAGTATGATGACTACATGGTCGAAGTCACCATCGATATTGAATCTGACAACGATTAATTGCTAAAAGCACTGGAATGGCCAACGTGGACGACGATATGACAACCCTCCCTGTGCTGCCTGTCGGCAAATTACCGATGGAACTCCTGGCCCGTGTCCTGGGACGATATGACTCGTTAGACGACCGTGTGATTGTTGGTCCGGGAGTTGGGCGCGACGCGGCGGTTCTCGACTTCGGCGACGTCAACCTGGTCGTCAAAAGCGACCCGATCACCTTTCCCAGCGACGATTCCGCACTCTATCTGGTTAGCGTCAATGCCAACGACCTGGCGTGCCTGGGAGCGGTCCCGCGCTGGCTGATGGTCACAGCGCTTCTGCCCGAGGGTGCGACCACGTCCCAAATGGTGGAGAGTCTGTTCGATGATTTGACCGAGGCGTGTCGACAGCATGACATCACCTTGATTGGCGGCCACACGGAAATCACCAGCGGGCTCGAGCGAGTGCTGCTCATCGGGACCATGCTGGGAGAAGCACGACCGGACGGGCTCCTGATGCCGGGTGGAGCCAGGCCGGGGGACCGTCTCATTTTGACCCGGCCGATTGCCGTCGAAGGGACGGCCCTGGTAGCCCGGGAATTCTCTGACGAACTTCGCATGGCCTTCGATGGGGAATTCGTCGAGCGTGCGGCAAACCTGCTGGTGAAACCGGGCATTTCCATCGTCGATCACGCGCGAGCACTTCTGAAAACTGGCGGAGTAACCGCCCTGCATGATCCCACCGAGGGTGGATTGGCGACTGGCTTGCGAGAGATCGCTATCGCTAGCGGATGCGGCGCGATGGTTGGCCGTGACCTGATTCCCGTCCTTCCTGAAACGGCGATGATTTGCGCGCATCTGGGTGTCGATCCACTCGGTTTGCTGGCGTCGGGCAGTCTCCTGGCCGCAGTCAGGCCGGAACATGTGGCTGAGGTAGTGGAAATCGAATGGCCCGA
The DNA here is from genome assembly GCA_050248865.1 of Thermomicrobiales bacterium. Lineage (GTDB taxonomy): Bacteria > Chloroflexota > Chloroflexia > Thermomicrobiales > UBA6265 > JAHBVL01. Next base: position 2,677 of record JBFWRO010000443.1, read on the forward strand.
CGGGACTCATCCCGTCGTTCTGGGGAAGCTGACGCCGGCCGAGCGAGGATTCTCGATGGTCAGCAATGGGGAGGCCGCACCCCTGCCATCATTTGCGACCGATGAATTTGCGCGCTTGCTCATCGAGCGCGCCTGAGTGACAGGAACTGAAACGTGAAACCACGGGTGGTGGCCAGCGAGAATGGCTGGGTCGGGATTGGCGCTGCGCTCGAGGTGATGCTGTCCGGCGGATCAGCCGCCGATGCGATCGTGGCCGGGTTGGAGATCGTCGAAGCCAATCCGGACGATCACAGTGTGGGGTATTCGGGATTGCCGAATATGCTGGGGGAAGTGGAGCTCGATGCAAGCATTATGGTGGGCGACGGGCTACGAGCAGGAAGCATCGCCGCACTTTGCGGGTACCAGGACGCGGCTCGACTCGCCAAACGGGTGATGGATGACCTGCCGCACGTGTTGATTGCCGGAGAGGGAGCTTCCCGCCTCGCCCATGAATCTGGGCTCGAGCGGCGAAACCTGTTGACAGCAGAGGCGGAGCGGATATGGCGCAGCCGGATGGACGGCGAGCAGGTCGATCCCATGATGCATAACTTCCTGCAACGGATGAAGGAGATTGTCGGCACATTCGCCTCCGATCCGCAACTGGTCGAGCCTCCGCATGGCACCGTGAACTTCATTTGTCAGGACAGGGAGGGCCGTATCTCGAGCGGT
>JBFWRO010000444.1:0-3383 GCA_050248865.1 Thermomicrobiales bacterium
CCCCTATGACGAACTCGATATCGTGCAAACAGAGTTGGCCGGGGCGCTCGGTGTTTCCTGGTCGGGTCTGCTCTTCATGGACGCCCAGCGCATGCAGGACGGATTGCCCACCGTGGCAATGCCGTCCAGCATTCTCGCCTTCGCCCTCGTTCATGAGATTGCCCACCAGTGGTGGGGGGTGAAGGTCGGGGTCAACTCCAACGATCATGCGTTTATGAACGAAAGCCTCGCGAATTACCTGACTATTGCCACCTGGGGAGTAATCTTCGACGAGTCGACCGCGTATGAGGCGCTGGTGCAGCAGATTGCTGGACCATACCTTGCTTTTCTGGAGGGTAATCCCGACGGGGTGGTGGACCGTGCGATCAGCGAGGTCGCCAGCATGAGCGAATTCGGTCGGCTCGTCTATGGGAAGGGCGGATTGGGGCTCCACGCGATTCGCCTGGCAATTGGGGACGCGGCATTTTTCACAGCGCTCGAACGCTACGCTACTGAGCACAGTTTTCTTGTCGCCAGCCCGGGGGATTTGCTGAATGCGTTCGAAACGGCATCCGGGAGCGATCTGAACGCGTTGTGGAACCTCTGGTTCAACGCTGCCACGACCACACCGTCTGACGTTCAGGAACTCCTGACATCCTCATCGAGTTGAAGAACGTAGATCACGGTGTGCCGGCTCTTCCGCATGCGTGGGATGAGAGACCGCGAACCTGCAGCAAATGGTTTGACCACCCCTCAACTGAAGAGGCACATCCTGCACATGACGGCGCTTGTATCTCGGTTGAGCACGGAGGCGGCACAACCACCATGTCAATCGCTCGACCCTTGGATGTCCAGTCATGAATGAGAAATCCCTTTGAGATGTATTCGCCGATCGATTTTTCAGCTGATGATCGCCTGCACGCTGCTCGTAAGTACCGGCCCAACGGCCCTTGGTCAGGCGGCGACAGCGGATCTAAACGAAGACTGGCAGATCGGATCTCCAGCCGCGGCCGGGCTGAATGATGATGAGATTGCCCTCCTCGAACAACGACTGACGAGCGAAACGCCACTCCTCTCAGCATTGCTGATCGTCAGGAATGGGGAACTCGCATACGAGCGTTATGCCGAAGGCTTCGATCCGCGCACCCCGCTCCATGCCTGGTCGGTGAGCAAGAGCATCACCAGCATGGCGATCGGTTTCGCGTTGCAGGAGGGACTACTGACATCGCTGGATCAGACGGTCGGCGAGTTGCTCCCTGATCGTATCCCGGACGGAGCCGACCCCCGTGTCGCGTCGATCACCCTCGAACAACTTCTGACAATGACGGCCGGTTGGGCGTGGGACAGCCGCATCAATTTCGCCCGAACGGCGGAAACCGATGACCTCGATGTGATGTTGCTTCGCCCATTGCAGTGCGAACCAGGATCCTGTTTCGAATACGACTCTGGATGCTCGAACCTTCTGGCCGCGATCATCGAGCAGGTAACGGCCCAGCACATGGTCGAATATCTGCGACCCCGGTTGTTCGAGCCTCTGGGCATCGATAGTCCGGAATGGATCGTCACGGTCGATGGCGTAAATCGCGGAGGAGGCGGGGCCTTCCTTACTCCCCGCCAGATGGCCAGGATCGGACAGTTTGCGTTGCAGGGCGGCGTCTGGCAGGGCGAACGCCTGCTCAGTTTGCGCTGGTTTGCGCGCTCCACTTCTCCGCAATCGAGCGGCGAAAGTTATCTCAGCGGCGCCAATATCGGAACCGGAGACTATGGGTATCATTGGTGGACGGCGACCCCCGGCGAATTCACCGGTTTCGCGGCTATCGGGTACGGCGGTCAGATGATCTACGTTGTCCCTGAGCTCGAACTTGTCGTCGTCACGGCGTTTGCAGACGCTGACCCGGAGAGGCCGGACCTTCAGCAGCGGGTGACTCCGATCATCGAGGACCTGATCGTTCCTGCTGTCGCCGCCGGTTGAACCTCCCAGGTCACCTCAATAGCTTCCGCAGGAGATACGGACGACCATGACCACGGTCAGACCTGAACAGCCGTTGCCAGCATCGCATTCGCCCCTAGAATCGCTATCTCGCCGTAACGTCCTCCGCGCCTCATCCGCGTTGACCACCGGTGCGATCATCGGGGCAGGTGCGCCTGCCAGCCATCGGGCCTCAGCGCAAACGCCGTCTCCTCACCCTCAGGCCGTCGTTTCGGCCCATGCCCTCGCCACCGACGCAGGAATGGAGATGCTCGGGCTGGGTGGAACCGCGGCTGATGCGGCTGTTGCCGTCGCCGCGGTCCTCAGTGTTGTCGAAGGCTGGTTTTCGAATGTGCTCGGCGGTGAAATCTGGGGACTGTATTACGACGCCGGGGCCGGTGAGTTGACGTCCCTGGATGCAGTTGGTCCCGTCGGCGCGAATGTCGATGTCGACGCCTACGAGGCGATTGCCGATCAGCCTGGCGCCCACCAGTCGATTCTCCCCGGCGCATGGGACGGCTGGATGCTTTGGCTCGACCGCTACGGAGCGCTCGATCTGGGTGCGGTCCTCTCTCCGGCTATTCGCATTGCCAGGGAAGGATTCCCTGCCAGCGCCTTGATGATCGACTGGTTGCGGCGGCTCGAGGATGACGTTCGGGCGAGTCCGGAATCGGCACGCACCTATGTGATCGATGGGGAGTTGCCATCGACTGGGGACACGATCACGATCCCCGATCTCGCAGCGACGTTCGAGCGACTGGCGGAAAGCTTCGCAACATCCACCGGGCCCACCCGGTCTGACGCCATTCAGGCTGCACGCGATTACTACTATCGTGGCCCGCTTGCCGAAGAGGTGGTTGCCTGGTCTGATGCAAATGGCGGATTTTTGTCGATCGAGGATTTTGCCGCTTACGAAGCGCAACTCGTTCCGCCAATCTCGATCGACTACACCGATGAGATCACCGTCTTTCAGTGCCCGCCGAACAGCCAGGGCATCACGATGCTGCTCGGTCTCAATATCCTGAAGGGTGTCGATTTCACCGGACAAAACATCGAAAGCCCTGATGTCGTGCACGCGCAGGTCGAAGCGCTCAAGCTTGCCTTCGCCGACCGCTATGCGTTCGTCGGCGATCCCGAGCGCGTGCAGATCCCGCTGGAAGAGTTGCTCTCAGATGCGTATGCCGACGCTCAGCGATCCCGAATCGACATGCAGCAGGCCATGAGCTGGCCAATCGCCAGCGGTCTGCCACGTCCCGGTGCCTCCAATACGTCGACCTTCCATATCATCGACGGACAGGGGAATATCGCTGGAGCGACCACGAGCATCGGAGCGCAGTTCATGATCGCCGGCGATACCGGTATTCACATGAACGCCCGGTTGTCGTTCTGCTCGCTCGAGCCTCAGGAACCGAATTACTTGACGCCGGGGTACAAT
>JBFWRO010000445.1:0-3382 GCA_050248865.1 Thermomicrobiales bacterium
CCCCAGGAGCCACTTCGAGATCGGTGCTGGCGTCTGTTCCTTCGATATTGATGTGCGGCACGAGCCGGTCCATCCAGCTGGGGAACCACCAGTTCCACTCCCCGAGCAATTCCATCGTCGCAGGCACCAGAATGAGCCGCACAATGGTGGCGTCGATCAGGATGGCAACGGCGAGACCCAGACCCATTTGCTTCAGGATCGGGTCCGGCGTGAAGACGAAGGAAAGAAAGACGGCCACCATGATCGCCGCTGCTGCCGTAATCACCCGCGCCGTAATCGCCAGACCATCGGCCACGGCGTCGCTCGTGTCCCGTCCCGCCACCCAGAATTCGCGAATCCGGCTGAGGAGGAAAACCTCGTAATCCATCGAAAGCCCGAACAGGATCGCGAAGAGAAACATCGGCATGAAAACGGCGATCGGCTGCGTTTCCTGAATACCGAAGAGGCTTGCGCCCCACCCCCACTGAAACACTGCGACGACCACACCGAATGCGGCGGAAATCGACAGCACGTTCATCAACGCCGCTTTCAGCGCGATCACCGGTGATCGGAAGACAATGGTCAGCAGGATGATGCTCAATCCGATGATGACGATGAACACGTACGGAGTGCGGCTGGTCATGTGGTCGGAGAAGTCGAGAAAACTTCCCGTCGGTCCGCCGACGTAGGCGATGGTGGACGATCCATCCAGCGCTTCTGGGATGACCGTCTCCCGGAATGTCGTCACCAGGTCGCGCGTCGCCCCGGAATTCGCGTCCTCTGCTGGAATGACGGTGATGACCGCGGTGTCGCCAGCCTCATTGACAATGGGATCATCGACCTGAACCACGCCCTCGACCCCGGCAACGCCGGAGGTCAATGCATCGAGCGATGTCTGAGCGATGCCCCCATCCTCTTCGACGACCAGAATCAGCGGGCTGTTGAAGCCGACGCCAAATCCCTCATTCAGGAGATCGAAAGCCCGTCGCGAATGGAAATCTGTTGGATTGGATCCCGCATCCGGGAAACCCAGGTCGATATTGGCGATGGGCAGCGCCATGACGATCAGCAGTCCCGCTGCTGCGCCCGCGTAACGCCCCGGAGTCTTGCGAATCCGGCTGCTGAGCCGGCGCCCGAAGGCCGGCTCGTCCTCCGCGTTGACGGACTTGGTGCGATGCACGCTCCATTTGTCGATCCGCCTGCCGACGAGCCTGAGAAAGATCGGCAGAAAGACGACCGCCACCAGCACGGCGGAGAGAACCACCATCGCTGCTGCCAGCCCCAGCGCGGTGACGAACGGAACGCCAATCACCGAGAGACCAAGCATCGATATGACGACGACGCTCCCTGCGAAGATTACCGCGCGCCCGGAGGTGTCGAAAGCGCGAATCACCGCCTGTCGGACGTCCAGGCCATCGGCCAGACCCTCCCGGTATCGCGTCACGATGAACAGGGCGTAGTCGATGCCGACGCCGATGCCGATCATTGCCGCGAATGCGGGAGCAAAGGTGGCCACGTCCATGAACCGGGTTACGATGCTGATGCCCATAAATCCGATGATCAGACCGAGTAACGCGGTGATGATTGGCAACCCCATGGCCACCACTGATCCGAAGGCAACGAGAAGAATGATGATCGCCGCGCCGATGCCGACGAGTTCAGCGGTGTTGCCAAATTCCTGCTCGGTGAGCACGACCACCTCGCCGCCAGCCTCGACGCGAAGAATCTCGGTGCTCGATGCATCGACCACGTCGATCAGCTTCTGGGCGTCCTTCAACGGGATGTCGCTCGTCAGCTCATCGTAGGAAATCGTTGCGTACGCGATCGAGCCGCTATCGCTGATCTGGTTTTCGGCCTCGAATGGTGAGAGCACGGAAACCACGTGCGGCAGCGTTGCGACGTCTGCCAGGATCGACTCGATCTGCGCCTGAACGTCGGAGTTCCGAATCCCATCAGCAGCGGTCGTCTCGAAAACCAGCGTGGCGGTACTGCCGGATTGCTGCGGAAACCGCTCCTCCAGCAAGTCGTAAGCCTTCTGCGATTCGGCCCCCGGAAGGTTGAACGAATCGCTGAATTCACCCGCGAGCGAAAAGGAGAGGGCGCCAAGGAGGACGACGGCCGCAAGAGCGCCCAGCAGGACCTTCTTTGGATGATCGCAGATGAATGCCGTCCAGCGGGCCAGCAAACCCGGCCGTTTTGAAGATGAACGTGGTGTTCTCCGATCTGGAGCGGTTGCTCCTGGCATGATACGTTCCCCCTGATACCAACGATTCTCTCGATCTGACGCTCGTTGCAGACACACGATCCACCCGCACGTCACCACCCATGTGTACGAGTCGGGCTACGTGCATAACTTGTCGAACGCCAAAATGTGAAATCGACAAACGCCGCGCGCAGGACGCACGCGATGCGGCTCCTGATCTTACACGGTTCGCGACACCAAATCAGCCATCCAGTGTTAAAGATCTGAAAAGCGGTTCGACGTTCGAGTCTCCGTTTGAGATGCCGGCCAGAAGGGCACTGACGAAGTTGATCAGCCCGAACGTACGCGTGACAAAACGACATATCCTCAGTTCTTTATGAAGTAATTATGTAGCGTTTTCGTATTCCCAACAGGCCCGTTTGGCGTTATGATGAGTGTGAAACCTTTTGGGCGCGCTTGCAAAGCGACTGCTGGCGTCGCTGGCAAGCAGATGTGCTCAGGTCTGTCACGGTGAGGAGAAGGGCATGGATAACAGGCGATTCGATGCGCTGACACGCGCACTGGCCGAAGGAGCGTCGCGGCGCTCCGTCTTGAAAGGGTTGTTTGGAGGTGCGGTAGCGCTAGCCGGCTCTGCTGCCGCAAGGGGAATCATCAGTGCGCAGACATGCCTTGATCCCCCGAATGACATTTGTCCCGGCGGCGGCGGCTCGAACGGCGATGGGTGCTCGTGTAATAGTGGTGCTGGAATCTGCGACGGAGACTGGTGCGTCGAATGCCGAATCGGCTCCGACGATGACTGTCTGGTGACCCAGGGAGCACCGCTCTGCAATGACAATGGCACGAATCTCTGCCAGTGTGTAGTCGGTGCCCAGGGGAATGTTTGCCAGCTCTTGCCGACCACGACCACGGCGGACCCGTGCCCCTCGGACTTCTTTTGCGGGGACGAGTGCTGCCCGACTCAGGCTGACTACACCTGCTGCGGAGGCAGTTCCTGCTGCCTGAACGAGCAATGCAACAACTCGAGCAGCACGTGCTGTCCAACAGGCGAGTTCCCCTGCGGAGACGGTTGCTGCTCGAATGCCAATACCTGCTGTGACGGTGTTTGCTGTGACCCAGGGCAATGCAATCCCTCCTCTCTGGTGTGCTGTGATACTGGCACGTTCCCCTGTGGTGATACCTGCTGCGACAACGCGGACAATT
>JBFWRO010000446.1:0-3378 GCA_050248865.1 Thermomicrobiales bacterium
GAACGGCTTCTTCTCGATGGAAATAAGGTGGTTGGCGTTGTCACACGGGGACCCGATGGCGTTCAGGAGATCCTGGGAAGTCAGGTCGTGCTCGCCGGCGGCGCGTATGGCACGCCACTGCTGCTGCAACGCTCGGGCATTGGCGATCCGGACGACATCGAACCGCATGGCATCGACGTCCGGATCGAGTTGCCCGGCGTGGGACGCAATTTACAGGACCACCCAGCTCTCGCTGTCGACTACACCGGAACTCCCGAGCTGACAGCGCTCCTCGACGACTTCGTCGCAAAGGGAGGTCTGCCGCGGGAGGAAGGCACGATCGCGCTCTTCAGCTCTGGCCGGTGCGAAGGACCGTTCGACATGCACCTGTACCCGATCGCTCATCGCAACGGCCCCGGCGATTGGAGCATCTTCATTGCCACGGCCGTGATGGCGCCCAGATCAGCAGGCCGCATCCGGATCAGCAGCGCCGATCCCGACGCCCAGCCCGTCATCGAGCATTGCTACCTGACTGACCCCGATGACTACGACCTGGAGGCACTGTGCGACGGGCTGGAAATGGCTCGAGTCCTCGGCGCCTCTGAACCACTTGCCTCACTGATCGGCGACGAAACGGGATCCTATGTCGATTGCAGGAGCAGAGAGCAAATCCGTGCCCAGATTCCTCTCAGCAGTGCGCACGACTACCACCCATCCAGCACCTGCAAGATGGGCCCCTCGTCTGACCCAATGGCCGTCGTCGATACCGTTGGGGCGGTCTACGGGGTCGTCGATCTGTCGATTGCCGACGCCTCGATCTTTCCGTCGGTGACCTGGGCGAACACGAATCTCCCGGCCCTGGCCGTGGCGGAAAAGATCGTGGCGGAGCTGATTTAATCTAGGGCGTGATTAAGCGCCAACGCGAGATGCTCCGTCGGCCGCTGAGCAATCGCCCTCGATCGAGATTCCTGAAAGGCCAGTGACGAGGCGCATGGGTCGACATCGGGAGTTTGCGAACCAATATGCTCTTTACCTGGCTTGTAGGCAAGAACCGCCGACGGGGAAAAATACACTTCTCGCGATTCCGGCCAAAGCATCAACTTTCAGCCTGATCCGGCGATGGCAACGGCCCGGATTCCGCCCTGCAGCACTACCCACCATCGAGCGGCCGACACCACACCCAACACGTCCGTTAGCAGTGACATGACGATCACCGCTTCGTAGTTATCGAAAAGAGCGAGGACCCCAGATTGGTCTGCTCATCAATGCTTCAGGCCACGAAAAGCACCGCCAGCAACATCAGACTCGCCTTGAGCGTTGTCCCGAAGCTCTTAGGTGATGAGCCTCATTTCCAATGTCAAGATTCCCGGTTCGTCATGTCCTTGTGGCGCTTCATAGCTGAGACGGCACACCTTCTTCACTGCCATCCGCATATGCTGCATATCAGGGTGGCAGGTAGCGGTAGGGCCCATGAGCAAAGGAATTTCACACCAGGAATCCTCACCTCGTTCCAGCGGCTGTAGCTATGTAACGACCACCGCCGGCCTTATCGTAGCGATCATCGTCTTGCTCGGCACCATTGCCGCAGCGGGCACCGTGTACTCCCAGGATGAATTCGTCGCACTCGCGATCGGCGGCGCTTCTTCCCACATTACAACCACCGGCACGGACGTTATTTTCGTCGACAACAGCGAAACAGATGATAGCTTCAGGGTGCGTGCGGTCAACGCGAGCTCCGGTAAACAGCAATGGCAAATCGAACAAGAAGGATGGGCCGAGTTCGGCGGAGTTGCTTCCGGGACGCTGGCGCTCTTTGTGGGACGTTTCGACCGCTTGATCGCGATTCAAACTCGGAGCGGCGAGATCGACTGGACGGAAACGTTTCTTGGATGGCGAGGAATGATCGGCGCCAACGCATCCAGCTTTTTCTTCATTCAGGACCAGGACGTGGTTGCCCTCGATGCCCAGAGTGGTACCGAGACATGGAGGTTCGGGGGTGGTGAATTTCCGCTCGTTGACTATCAGCCGGCAGCGGGGCTCGTGGGTAGGAATCTGGTCGTCGCCGGCGGGGATGGAAGAGCGGTCGTCGCCATCGACCCCGACACGGGGACCTTGCGCTGGACGTTCCCTTGTGAAAATGGGGCGTTCGCAGCAGCAGCGGCATTACTTGCTTCCCTCGCGATCTCAGACTCCACAAGCGTCTATGGCGTCGACTCAGCGAGCGGTGACCGTCTGTGGACATTGCGAACACCGGGCGGCAACGAACTGCTCGGGAGCGGAGGAGGAATGGTGTTCGCTGCTCGAGGGCCGGAGACGCCATCCCTGCTCGATGATCCCCTACACCAGTCGGAAATCGTTGCCGTCGATGGGACAACCGGTGCGGTGCTGTGGCAATTCCCCGCCGCTGAACTCGCAGCAGACACCGTCCTCCGAGTCACCAGGCATGCGGTATTCGATAGGAATACGCTGTATGTCAGCACTTTCGGGAATCAGAACCTGTTCTCGCCAGAAGCAAGCGAAGGGGATTGGCTCTATGCGCTCGATGCCGCAACGGGGATTGAGCGTTGGCGAACCGAAATACCGGTTCCGAGCCACCTTGTCGCGGTAACCCAGGGGATCGTACTGGTCAGCAACGCTGGTCAAGGCGTTTTCATGGAGGACGTGTTGGCGAGAATAGTCGCCTACGACGCCCTCACCGGCGAGGAACAATGGAGCGTCCGACCAGGAGGCATCTTTTCGGGCGAAATACATGTTAAGGGTGAGCACGTCTACGCGCTGAGCGGAGTGGAGGTTGATGAATTGCGATCGTTCAATCTCGAGTCCGGCCAGAACGATTGGTCACAAGACTTCGGCCTTCCCTGGCCCGCCTGGATGACGTTCGTGGGTCTGAGTCTGATCATCTCCTTCCTGATCGTCGCAGTCAGGACGCGGTTTTCCTAAGATGTCTGCTGATCCGCGGCGTGCAGATTTCGTTACTGGCCGCAGCCGTTGAGGGTGTTGTAGCCGCGAACGACACCCTGCTCCGTACCGCGCCAGCCGAGTCGGCCGTCAACCGGGGGGTGTTGGGCAGCGGTGACCGAGTGTCGCTGACCGGAGATCCCGAGGCGGGTGGTGGCCGGTGGAATCTGCTGATGGCGTGAAAGGGACACACGATTGCCGAATCCGTTGAAAGTGCCGTTGTTTCCCAGCATCGCTCTTGACAGACTCCACGCGAATTTCCACCTAAGGGTGCTCCCGGAACCAGATCCCGGAATCCTCCAGTTACCGGCCAAACTTGCTCGGTGTTTCGCTCGTGGTCGGTCCAACATGTGTGTCGAGCCACTGATTCAGCGGCTCCGCTGTCTTCCACGTCGCCATCGCGAAGTCGAACACACGCCGGTTGAACAACGACTCTCCTGG
>JBFWRO010000447.1:0-3378 GCA_050248865.1 Thermomicrobiales bacterium
CAAACCTTCATCAGAAGCGCCACGTCCGCGGCCGGGAGGGCTTCCCGGCCGCCGCAGCGACCGGGAAGTGTCCTCAGTTGTGCCGACTAGCCTTCGCCCTCCACCGAGATGGCGGAAATTGCATCGAAGTTGGCCGTGTACTCCTCCCCGTCAAGGGTGTAGAACTCAGCCAGGTTGTCAGCGGTGATCGGAGTCGACGGTGCAGTCAGATGCGGCGGCAGCTCGACGCCGTTGAAGGCGGCAACGCCAGCATCGATCAGCAGGCGACCCTGATACTCAGGGAACATCGCGGCAGAGACCTTATACGGACTGCCTTCCGTCAGTGCGTCCTTGCAGGCGTTCCCCTCACAGCCGAAGCCCACGACCAGCAAAGCGTCCATATCCAGCCCGGCTGCTTCGTATGACTGCATTCCACCAAGAGCCGAGTCGTCATTAATCCCGAAAATGACGTTGACGTCAGGATGGGCAGTGAGCGCGTCTGCGGAGACTGACACTGAAACGTCCTTTAGCCCGTTGCCATCGACGGATTGTGCCAGAGTGGCGTTCTCGCCAAGAATTGAGACGAGTCCATCCCAGAATCCGGTCGATCGAGCCACCGTGGTAGACAGTCCAGGAAGTCCCACATCGAGAACGACTGCCGTTCCCCCGAGATTCTCATTGACATAATTGCCAGCCCACACGCCGACCTTGAACCCGGCGGCGTAGTCATCGATGGAAACGAGCGTCGTGCACCCAGCCGTGGGCGACGACTCACAGATCACCGGCAAGCCTGTCTCGGCAATTTCCGTGATTTTCGGTCCAGAAGCTTCTTCGTTTACCGGAGTGAAGTTCAGGACTGACACGTTCTGGGCCACGAAATCATCGACCGCTGCCAGTGAGGTCGGCAGGTCGAGGTTCGCGTCGTTGATCGAGAAGGAGATTCCCCAGTCGTCTGCGCGGGCTTGCTCACCCTTTGTCAGATTCTGATACCACTCGTGGACCAGATAATTGGTCACGTGGCCAACGGTCTCGGGGATTTCCCATCCTTCCGGTGGGGCGGCGGGGTCCAGGCTGCGGACCAACGCATCGCCTTCCATCTGAGCCGCTGTTGGTGTCGAGTCCTGGGCTATTGCGATTTGACTCAAACCCAGCATCGCGGTAAGAGCAAACGCGAGATGAACGAGCCACCGTTGTCGTATGCGATTCTTCGTCACGATTTCCTCCGTTGCTGATCTGGAAACGTCCAGAAGGTAGAAGATTCCCGCTTTCGCAGCGTTTGCACCTCCCTTCTCAGCCATGCGCTGTTATGCGAGGTGGCGCCTCATGTCGGCCGAAAAAGGACGTGCCCCGTTTCTGGTCTGATCGACATACGGCCACTCACAGGTGATGGCATTCTCAGAGGCTTCTGCATGGTTGTCAATGCCGAAGATCATGTCATCTTTGGAACGCTCAAGGCTTGCGGCAAAAGGTCTGATCACTCGGCGCCATTGCCCTGCGCCGTTGTTATCGGAATCGCGGAAATAGCGCCCAGATCCGCAACCCATGTTTCATCCTCGAGCGCGTAGTACTTTTCAACATTGCCCGAGGAGAGTGGAACAGATGGCGCCAGGAAATGACTTGGCAACGCCATGCCATTGAAGGCTGCGACTCCCACATCGATCAACAATCGTCCCTGATACTCGGGAAAAGTGGCCGCGGAGACTTTGAACGGCCCATTCTCCATGAGAAGGTCTTTGCAGTCGTTCCCGGCGCAGCCAAACCCGACGACCAGCAGCGTGTCGAGGTTGAGCCCCGCAGCCTCGTATGCCTGAAGCCCGCCGATCGCGGAATCGTCGTTGATGCCGAAAATGACATTGATATCGGGGTTCGCGAGCAATGCCTCGGCTGCCACCGTAACGGAAACATCACTCAAGCCATTGCCATCGACTGACGTCGTCACTACCGCATCGTTTCCGAGCACCGAGACGATGCCATCGTGAAATCCGACGGATCGAGTCTGCGTGCTGTCGAGTGTCGGGTATCCGATGTCGAGCACATTTGCCGTGCCGTTGAAATTGTCACGCACATAGTTCCCGGCCCATACCCCGACGGCATAGGCTGCTCCATAGTCATCAGCCGACACGACGGTGGCGCACCCGTCGACGTGCGACGTTGCGCAGATGACAGGGATTCCGCCATCGCGCACGTCGGTGATCCGCCCCGCTGATGCGGCCTGATCGACTGCGGTGAAATTGAGCACCTCGATGTTGTTCTCGAGCAGTTCGTCGATCCCGGCAATCGAGGCCTCAGCGTCGAGCCCCGCATCGACAACGGAAAACGTGATGCCGTAGTCAGCGGCTCGGTTCGACTCCCCCTGGATGACATACTGGTTCCACTCGCTGACCTGATAGTCGACGACGTGACCGGTGTGCGCGGGCAGCTTCCATTCACCCGGGAGATCGGAGGGATCGAGCGAGCGTATCAGCGCATCCGACTCCCGCTCCACCGCGGTGGGGGTCGAGGCGGACAGCGCCAGCGGCTGAATCAGACAGACAGCCAGAGCAGCCGCGGCTATTCTTGCCAGGGAGGGAGTTCGTAGGTACTCGGTGGACAACCGGGCTGCTCCTTCAACAGTGATTTCTGTGTACAGGATACAGAAAAGCCCAGAGGTTTTGTGTGAAATCGTGTTAAGCCCTCTCGAACTCGTCAAATTGTGGTCTCTTCCAGGGAGGATCGATGAAAACGCTGATCATCATGCGTCATGCCAAGGCCGAAGCGTCCAACCCGGAAGGCGATCACAGCCGTAACCTCACGGCGAGAGGTCGAGCCGACGCTGAAGTGGCGGCGAAATCGATGCGCGATCTGGGCGTGGGTCCGAACATCATCACCTCATCCACGGCGGCGCGTGCTCTTCAGACGGCGGACATCGTTGCTGCCGCCTTCGACCACCGGCCTCGCGAGAGCCAGCGCCCCGATCTCTATCTTGCTGAAGCCGAGCGCCTGTTGCTCTCGATACACAGCTTCGACGACGGTCTCGACGTTGCCGTGCTGATCGGACACAACCCAGGGCTGCTCGATCTCATCAATCTGCTGCTTGGACCGGAAGGTGACCGCGAAAGCCTGCCAACCTCCGCCTATGCGATCGTCGAAACAGAAGGCAGTCGCTGGACGGAGGTGGCGCCCGGGTCCGTGCGGATTTCGCCTATCGTCGCCCCGTAGGATGAGTTCATCGTCCGTATGGATTAGCGCGGTCGAGTTTTCAACAACGGGACGGTGGCGACCTCGAGGGGGTAACGCCGCCCAAAGTACTCGAACGCGAGATCGACGCCTGCAACATCACGGTCGGTGGGCAGGTAACTGTATGCAATGCCTTTGCCGATCGTGTACCCGAACCCTGCCGAGGTGATGTAGCCGGCAAGC
>JBFWRO010000448.1:0-3364 GCA_050248865.1 Thermomicrobiales bacterium
CCGGAATGACTGGTGAAAGCAGTCTCGCGAGATTGGGAGGAAAGACCCCATATCCAATCCGCAGCCCCGCCAGGCCCGCGAACTTGCTCATGGTTCGGAAGATGGCGACATTCGGGTAACGGTCCATAAGTGAGAGATATGAAGTGCCCGCGAATTCAGCATAGGCCTCATCGATCGCAACCAGACATCCCGATTCCGCGACGACCTGTTCGATCGCGGCCGGGTCGAGCACATTGCCGGTCGGATTATTGGGGGTGCAGACGATGATCAGTTTTGTGGCGTCGGTAACCGCGGTCAGTATCGCTTCTGGCTGGAGGGCAAAGTCATCATCGAGCGGCACGTTCACGGTCGTTCCGTCGTACAGCGACACGAGCATGCGGTACACGCCAAATGTTGGGTCGGAAATGATGACTTCCGAACCTGGTTCGATTGTGGCGTGCATGAGTGTGTTCAGGACATCGTCCAGCCCGGCGCCGCAAATAATGGAATCCGGATCACGGTCGACGTAGCGCCCCAGCGCTTCCCGCAATTCTCGTTGACCGAAATCGGGATAGCGATTCGTTTCGGAAAACGCCGACAACGCTGCCAGAGTCCTCGGAGATGGACCGTACGGAGACTCGTTCATGTCCAGCTTGACATGACGAGGCGGCGGAGCGTCGGGCACTACGGCTGGCACATACGCGTGCGTGCGTCGCAGCGATGCGCGTACGAGCTGTTCGGGATCCCAGGTTCGGGATTGCGCTGGAATCTTCGCTGTCGTCACGTAACCTGCCTTCAATGCAAACGGGAACTCGATGGGGGAACGTCTGTTGTCTGTCCGGCCGCGTCGTGCTGGATCAGAGCAACAGTTTATCAAGTGATGACACCAGGATCTCAGAGGCGCCAGCCGCGCGAAGCCGCTCGATCGAATCCCAGAAATCATCCTCACGCAACGCGGTGTGCACCGCAACCCATCCCTCAGTCGCCAGTGGGACAACCGTCGGGGCCTTCAACCCCGGTACGACATCCATAATCGCAGGCAGTGCTTCGACCCTGGCATTCATCATCACGTACTTGAACTGCCGCGCCGCCTTGACGGCGTCGAGTCGCATGAGGAGCCGCTCGATGTTTTCGCGGCGCTTGGGATCTTCCATGGAATGGGGATTCGCCACGAGCACCGCTTCGCTCTCCAGGATCGTTTCGATTTTGCGAAGGTCATTGAGCATCAACGTCGAACCTGTTGCCGTCAGCTCGACGATCCCGTCAGACAAACCCAGACCGGGAGCCACTTCGACCGAACCGCTCAGTGTGATCAGATCTGGTTCCCACCCGCGAGAAGAAAAATACTTTCGGGCCGACCCAGGATAGGACGTGGCGATCTTGCGTTCTTTCAGATCATCAGAGGTCTGAAACGGGGAATCGCGCAGCACCGCTACAATCAGCTCGCAGAAGCCGAAACCGAGCGCGCGCAATTCGATTACGTCGACATTCTCTTCGAAAATCAGATTTCGGCCGACGATTCCGAGATCGACGGTGCCGAGCCCAACATACTCGGGAATATCGTCGTCTCGACCAAAAAGGATGGAGAGCGGAAAGTTGCGGCAGCTGGAAAGGAGCCGCTGGCCGTAGCTCTCGAACTCCAGTCCGATCGAATGGAGCAGCTTCAACGTCTCGTCGGTAAGTCGTCCGTTGCGCTGGACAGCCAGCTTCAGCCGGCCCTCTCCGTCGATGTTGGCAATTGGCACAGGATTTCCTTGCTAAGGAGCGTTCATTCGAAGGACAAAATGCCCTTTGCCGATGTGTACCAGATTGTGAATCGTTGCACAACCTTCGAGTCGTCTCGATGCCTGGGGTTGTTCATTGGGCACCGACCGGAAGTACGTACCGCGAGCGATAGAACCCGCTGGCCATATAGCCTGGGAAGATTCAGGTTATGATGATGATTCACTCATTCGCATGCTTCCGGGAGCAGGTGTGAGACCTGCCGGCACAAGCGCAAGGATACGCGTCGGATGGATGGCAATCGCTTTGACGAGATCACCCGCGCTTTGGCCTCGCGCGGGTCGCGGCGAGCCGTGCTGCGAGGTCTCCTGGGTTTTGGCGGCGTTGTAGCTGGGACCGGTCTGACAGGAGAGGCGGACGCCCGCGTTATCGGGACAAAACCGACAATTGCACCTGTGCCACCAGCGGCAACCACGACACCCGCTCCAGCCACCACTCCCGCTCCTGATCCCTGTCCCGGACAGGTCAATTGTTCCGTAGACGGTTGCTGTAGTGGCTCCTGCACCGCTCGAGGACGCTGCTGCCCAGCCGGTTGGTCGATCTGCGGCAACGAGTGTTGTGCCACTCCTGCGCAATGCTGTGACAACGAGTGCTGCGCCGATGGCCACATTTGCATTGGTGAAGAGATGTGCTGTCCGGCTCCGCTTTTTTGCGGCGGTGTCTGCTGCAATGGGGCTGGCCAGCAATGTTGCGGCGACCGGTGCCTTTCAGCAGGGCAGTGCTGCACCGATGAGCAGTGTCCTGACAGTCCAGACACGTGTCAGGCCGGCGTTTGCCATAGCGCAGCAAATATGTGCGGACTCAGCGATCAGTGCGCCGATGCCCCGGGAAGCACCTGTTGCAGCGGTGTCTGCGTTCCCCTCGGTACGACGACGAATTGCCTGGCGTGTGGTGACGTCTGCGGAGAGAACGAAACCTGCACCGGTGAAGGATGCGTCACGATCGGGACGACGCCGGCACCTGCCAGCACAACCTCCAGTCCCCCACCCACTTCGACCACCGTAGCTCCGCCTGTTACCACAACCACAATGGCGCCGACCACGACAACCACGATTGCTCCGATTCCCTGTTCCATTGATGACGACTGCGAATCTTTCGTGTGCAGGGACGACGGCACATGCTGTCCGGCGGAATTCGGGTGCTCGCCAATCGACGAATGCTGCATACCAGATGAACAAAATCCGTATAGCAAATGCTGCCCCGGACCTGGAATGTGTTGCGATTGTTTCTTCGATAGTCGCGATTTCACGCTGGGGTTCTGCTACGACCCCACCTCCTCGTCATACGTCCTCTGCGGCGACACCGTGTATCTCACCTCACACTATGTGTGCGTTGGCGATCGAGGAGTCGTCAGATCGCACGTCTGCGCCGATGGAGAGGAATGCCCGGGGCCGTGCTGCGGTGGCAGCGGCTCGAATGGTTCCGGACCAGGTGGCGTGTGCTGCGATGCAGGCCAGGAATGCTCGAACAATGTCTGCATCACGGCAAACAGGACGTGCAACGAGTCGACAGTTTCCGAAGACTGTCTTACAGGGGAAACGTGCGCTACTCGCGGTGATCAGGCAGGAAATGGAACAAGCTGTCCGGCTCATCGCTCCTATCT
>JBFWRO010000449.1:0-3362 GCA_050248865.1 Thermomicrobiales bacterium
TCGGCGGAGGCTCCAGAGACGCGCCAGAACGACATCAGACGCTGCGCAATACGCTGGCCTGGAGCATGCACTTGCTTTCAGACCGCGAGCGCCTGCTCTTTCGGCAGCTCTCCATCTTCAGTGGCGGCGCAACGCTGGATGCCCTTCTGCGGACGACCATTGGTGAGCCCTGGCAGGATTCCGAAGTGCTGGAGGCACTTTCGAACCTGCTCGACAACAGCCTGATCCGGCAATCGGTCGACAGCGACGGAGCCACACGGTACTCGATGCTGGAGACGATCCGTGCCTTTGGCCGCGAACAGGCCTCTGAGACCGGCGAGTACACGGAGTTTCGAAACGCGCACCTCAGGTGGATTGTCGACCTCGCCGAAGCGGCGGAGGTCGAGCTTGTCGGACCGCAGGAACCTTCATGGCGCAATCTGCTGATCGCCGAGCAAGCCAATATTCGCGCTGCGCTCGCCTGGGCAATCGAAAAGGAAGATGTCGAGTCGGGTTTGCGCATTGCCGGAGCACTGTGGCGCTTCTGGTCGAAGCGGGGAGCGCTGCTCGAAGGACGAGAATGGCTTTCCCGCGTGCTGGCGTTGCCAGGAGAAACGGAGCCAACGCTCCTGGCAAAGTCATCGCAGGCGCTGGCGAACATGTGCTTCGATCTGGGTGATTACGCGGAAGCGAAGACCCGGTTCGAAACGAGCCTGGCCATCCGGAGAACTCTGCCGGAAAAGGCGCTGATCGCCAATGCGCTGAACGGGCTTGGGCTGGTGGCTTTTGCCCAGGGCGACCTGACTCAGGCGCAGGCGCTGCACCGCGAGAGCCTGGAACTCAGCCGTGAGGCAGGCAGCCTGATCGGCATTGGCAACTCCCTCTCCAACTGGGCCGATGTCGAAATGGCGCTCGGGAATCTTACCGAGTCCCGCCAGCTGCAGGAGGAGGGGCTGGAGGTCCGGCGAGTGCTCGGTGACGAGAACAGTATCGGTTATTCGCTGTATAACCTCGGCGTTCTGGCCAGACAGGAAGGGCGCTTCGACGATGCGCTGGGCCTCCTGAACGAATCGACCGAACGATTTCGGTCCGCTGGGGATCTCTTCGGCCAGGCCTACGCATTGTGTGATCTCGGTGTCGTCCGAGCGGCGCTTGGCGATTCTCTGGCAGGCGCCGCAGACGAACTCGAATCGATGCGCCTGCGCGGCGAGATTGGTGACCAGCGAGGCATGATCGATTGCATCGAAGGAGCAGCACGCATCGTGGCCACCGCGGGGTTTGCCGCCGATGCGTGCCGACTGGTGGGGGCCGCATCGAGTCGCCGGCAGCACGTAGGCGTTCCCCGCACACCTTCAGAAGTCGTCGAGCTGGAACGATGGACTTCCGCGGAACTGTCCGGTGAGCCGAATGCTGATGTCCTGCTGGAAGAGGGAGCGGCAATGACGCTTTCTCAGGCCGTGGATCTCGCCCACTCGCTATTGCACGAGTTGTCGCGGCAAACAGTGGACTCATCGTCGGCAGGATCACAAGCACGCCAGGACGCGTGAGGGATCATGCCCGCTCGACAGGCCGCTCGGGGTCAGCGCTCCACTCCGCGAATGACCCGGTAAAGAGCGACACGTTCTCGAATCCGAGCTGTCGCAGAGTGAAATAGGTTACCGCCGAGCGAACACCTGTCGTGCAATAGGGAATGACACGCAGATCCGGCGTTATGCCGGCGGCGGCATAGTGGGCAAGCAGCTCCTCAGGCGTTTTCCAGAATCTCGGCTCTCCGTCGACCGCATTATCCGTAAACGGAATATTGACTGCGCCTGGGATATGCCCCTCGGCGAATTCGCCCGCTGAGCGAGCGTCGACAAAGATCGCTTCTTCTGCTTCGAATGCCGCCACGGCTTCATCGATCGTGACAATGACGTCCTGGTTTGGGGTGCCCTGATAGAGGCTGCCGGCCGCAGAAACCGCGCTCGGTTCAGTCTCGAGCTCACCACCACTCGCCGTCCAGGCCTGAAGCCCGCCATTCAGCACGCGGACATCCTCGTGACCCAGAAAATGCAGGATCCACCAGAGGCGCCCGGCCCAGAATGTTCCACCGTCGTAGACAACAACCGTGTTTGACCGCTCGATGCCGAGATCTGTCAGGATCGCCTCGACCTCGCCCTGCCAGGTCTCGACCGACGATTCATCTGTTTCGACGATTTCGAACGCCGGCCAGTCGATCTGCGCTGCACCGGGGATATGCCCAGCAGCGAAATCGTCGGTGGCAGTGAGGGCGACGATGGACAGATCGTCCCGGCCGATGTGTTCAGCCAGCCAGGCAGGATCGGCAAACCAGTCGGGGTGCGCATATCCGGCTGGTTCGGGCGACTGCGCGGCAACGCGGACATGTCCCAGCGTCGCCAGGCCGGCAACCGATCCAAGGAGAACTTCACGACGTTTCATTGCTCACCGCTTCTTTCATCGAGACGAATCTGACGGTCTTACCCTTCTTCAAAGTAATCTGTATCGATGCGTTTGACCACGTAGGTGACCGACTCCGTGACGCCGACATCATGGTCGATCATGCAGTCTAGTGTTCGATAGGATATCCGTGCCACGCTGGGTAATTTGCAGTGTGCCTCGACCAGGCTTCTCAAGAAGGTTGGCTTTGTCGAGATAGAACGCCGCCCAATATGTTCGACTGCGAATCGTCGTCATGCGACGACTCGGTATTCGATGTTCTCGTTCTTCGGGGGAAAGATCGAATTCGTCGGCAAGCGCTGGAACGATTTCCGAGAATTGCCGGGTCGCGCCATCTCCGAGCAACTCGAGCAGCGGGAGCATCACATTCTCGAACGTCGGAATGGCCACGCAATGACCTCACGAGAACTCAGGGCAGGATCTGAATTCTGCCCTCGCGCGCGACGACGCCAAAGCGCCTGTGGTCGAGTGTCAGAACACGACCGCCATGTCGCTCTGCGCAGACGATAACCGCAGCGTCCGCATATCCCAAAGGAAGGTCGGCATATCGGTCCATCAACGACTGAACCCGACTGAGATCACCGAAATTCCAATCGACAGATAGATCTCCCGCCAACACGGACTGCATGAATCGGCTAACGTGAGCCTGCCCGTAGCGCCGATCGATCATGAATGTCACCTCGGCCAGAATTCCAGCAGGAAGGACGAGATGACGCTCCGCTTCCAATATCTGGACGACCGGAGCGTGCATCGCATCTCGGCTGTTCATCGACGCCAGAACCGCCGAGGTGTCGAGTACTACCAATCCGGCTTCCAGTGCTCGTCGAGGTATGCCTCATCATCGGCCGCGGAGAAAGAGTCATCCGCAACTGACCCGACAAATGAAGGAAGCTTGCTCTGCTTCCCGGCGATGTAAACGGCCAGGC
>JBFWRO010000450.1:0-3354 GCA_050248865.1 Thermomicrobiales bacterium
GAAAAGACGATGGGCTGGTGCTCTCTCTTTCGGTGAAAGACAACATCACTCTCGCCTCGCTCCAGCGGTTCGCCACCTTGAGCTGGCTCAGGTCTGGTCAGGAGATCAAGGAAGCGGCGGGCTTTGTGCAGCGGCTTTCGATCAAGACGCCGTCGTTGCGGCAGCAAGTCCGGTTGCTGAGCGGCGGCAATCAGCAAAAGGTGCTGATGGCCCGGTGGATGATGCGAGACCCCCAGGTACTCCTCCTGACGGAGCCGACGCGGGGAGTCGACGTGGGCTCGAAAGCAGAAATCTACCAACTCATCGATGAGATGGCTCACCGGGGACTTGGCATTCTCGTGATGTCCACGGAGATTCCGGAAATTCTGGGCATTTCGGATCGGATACTCGTCATGAGGGAAGGGCGCATCACCGCCGAGTTCACCCGTGAAGACGCTACGCAGGAACGACTGATTGCCGCGGCAGCGGTCGATCCCCTGGCAACATCCGAGGACGTCCTCCAGTAATGTCAGCATTCACGCAGTCACTCTCAGCCGGGAACGATGCAGGATGGCAAAGGGTCCGTTCGATCTGGGCCCGCAATGAAGCGCTGAGCCTGGTCATATTCCTGGGACTCGTTCTCGCCTTTTTCATGGCCATCGAGCCGTCGATGCGGCAATGGACGGTGTATTGGGACCTTCTCCGGGAAGTCTCACCAACCATGGTTGCCGCCGTCGGCATTACGATGTTGCTCCTGTCCGGAGAATTCGACTTGACCATTGGCTCGATGCTGGCCCTGACCGGGGTTGTCATCGTCGACACATTCAATCGCACCGACAGTATGTGGATCGGCATCGCCGCCGGTCTGCTGACCGGCCTGATCATTGGCGCGCTCAACGGCACGCTGGTGACGGTTGTCGGGATGGAATCGCTGATGACGACGTTGGGCATGATGTTTGCCATCAGAGGGTTCGTTTACGTTCATACGAATCAGACTCCGGTGATCGACGAGAATCGCTACACGCAGTTCACCAGGCTCTGGTACAACGACATCGGACCTGTTCCTATTCCCATTGTGATCGCGATGGTCATTGTGCTCCTGGCGTTTTTCGTAGCCACGCGAACGGAGTTCGGCCGCAATATCTACGCGATTGGCGGAAATGCGAATGCCGCCAGGGTGTCGGGCCTCGACGTCCGCAGAGTGAAGTTCGTCCTCTTCGTCATGAGTGGGCTGCTGGCAAGCGTTGCCGGAATGCTCCAGGCCGCGCAGACGGACACGGGGTATTTCAATGCTGGCCTGGGATTCGAGCTCGAAGTCCTGGCAGCGGTTGTCCTCGGTGGAGCCAGTCTGGCAGGCGGTCAGGGAAATGTGGTCAGCACCGCGCTGGCGGTGTTGATCATCGGAACAATCGGCAAGGGTATGCGGCTGATGAGCATCGACACCACCCAGCAGCTGCTTGTAGTGGGGGTGGTCATGCTGGTGGCGGTCTACTATCACCGTATGCGCAAGCAATCAGCTGCCCGGATGACCCAGGAAGCGTATGCCGTCCGACTGGCGGCGAGGGGGCGTGTCTCGCAATGAGTGATTGTTTTGCCAACAAGAGCCTGCTCGCGCAGGGAATCGACGCCTTCGAGTTCGGCAACGATCGAGTGCAAATGACGGTGCTTCCGGAAAAGGGTGCTGATATCGCGCACTGGGTGCACCGGCCCTCGGGCATCGATGTGATGTGGAGGAGTCCCTGGGGCCTGCGGCGCCACCGCGGTAATACGACAAGTTCGACAACAACAGCCGTGGCCTGGATGGACGCCTACGAAGGTGGCTGGCAGGTACTTTTCCCCAGCGGGGGCGGTCCGAGCGAGTACCGGGGCGTCGAACTGAGTTTTCATGGTGAAGCATCTTCCGTGGCCTGGGATGTCGAGGAGTTCGGCGCGTCCTCGGACGGAGCCGGGCTGCGATGCTCGACGCGTCTGGCGCGGAGCCCTTTCCGGCTGGTGCGCGAGATGACGGTCCGACCCGGGACATCACACGTCGAGATAACCGAGACGGTAACCAACGACGGCGGTGAGTCCATCGAGTACATGTGGGGACATCACCCCGCGTATGGTGCGCCATTCATCAGCAGCGACACGGTCATCGATACCAACGCACGCATGGTGACGGTGGACAGCGCCCTGACTTCTGACACGAGTCAACTGGAAGCGGGCTCCCGATTTGCCTGGCCGGCCGCGGAGCAGAAGGGACAGCCAGTCGATCTGAGCCAGATCCCCGGTGAAGGCGCCGGCATCGCCAATATGGCCTATTTGCACGATTTCGAAGGGGACGTGGCCTGGTATGGAATCACGAATCGGCGCCTTGGCTTCGGGGCCGGCCTGGCCTGGAGCGCAAACGATTCTCCCTGCGCCTGGTTCTGGCAGGAACTGCATGCATCGTCCGGATATCCCTGGTACAAGGGTTGCTATGTGATGGCGATCGAACCAAATACGAGCTTTCCCGGTCTTGGGCTGGCGAAAATGATCGAGACGACTGGCATGCAACGCTCGCTGGCGGCTGGTGAGTCGGCGTCGATGACGATGGTCGCGGCGCTCTACGACTCGGACGCCGGAATTTCGGGCATCGACCTGAATGGGACGGTTTCACTGCGGGAGAGCAGGTCATGACTGCCGCCAGCTGGGATATCACCCGGGCGTTGCCGTCGGAACCGATCATGCGAATTTCGGAATTCGACGCATTCGTCGAAGGGCTCGACCATCCCGAAGGTGTTGCTACTGGACCGGACGGAACCCTCTACGCGGGAGGCGAAGCCGGTCAGGTCTACCGGGTGACGCTCGATGGCAGTTTCGAGGAAATCGGCAGCACCGGGGGATTCAATCTGGGGCTGTGTCTGGACGCAGCGAGCAACGCGTACGTCTGTGACAACGGTTCGCACACGGTGAAGCGGGTAGCGCCCAATGGCGAGGTGACCACGTACACGTCGGGCGCTCCTGACAGACCCCTGAAAACACCGAATTACCCGGTGTTCGACACAGCGGGAAATCTCTATGTCTCGGATTCGGGGGACTGGCATCGCAACAATGGCTGTGTGTTCCGGGTGAACTCCCAGGGGGAAACAGCGGTGTTCACCACGGCAGTCAGCGCCTTCCCGAACGGGATGGCGCTCCACCCGTCAGGGGACGCGCTCTTTGTGGTCGCGTCGCAGACCAGTTCGGTGGAACGCGTCGAAATTCGCAGCGACGGCACCGCCGGCAACGTCCAGCGAGTCGTCGAGCTGCCGCACAACGTGCCCGATGGCGTGGCATTCGACGAAGCGGGCAATCTGTTCATTTGCTGCTACTCCCCCGACGTGATCTACCGGATGACTGCGAGGGGCGAACTCT
>JBFWRO010000451.1:0-3319 GCA_050248865.1 Thermomicrobiales bacterium
AGGCCTCGACGTGGAGATCTACGACTACTTTCAATTCACCTTCTACACCAAGAATCTCGATCCGATCGTCACACCGCTGTTCCAGGAAAAGGAAGTCCGGCAGGCCCTTTTTTACGCGCTCGACCGCGACGGAATCACCCGGAGCATTTTCCTTGGCTATGGTGAAGCGGCAACCGGCACCCAACCCCCAATTTCGCCGGCGTATGCTCCGGATCGCATGTCTCCCGAGTACACATTCGATCCGCAGCGGGCTCTCGAACTTTTCGCTGCGGCTGGCTGGGAGCGTGATGGCGATGATGGACCGTTAAAACGGGACGGCGAGGAATTCAAGTTCGAATTCGTCTACGCTGGCGGTGACTCAGTTGTCGAGCAGATCGTCTCGTATATGCAGGACGCGTGGGACAGCATCGGGGTAAAGATGGAGCCTCGCTCCGTTTCCGGTCCGGCGCTGCTCGACGCATTGGAGACGCATGAGTTTGATATGGCCCTTCTGGCGGTGACGACATCATATGATGGCAGCCAAACCTCCCTTTTCAGCTGCGACGCGATCTCGTTCGGACTGAACTTCGGCAGCTACTGCAGTGAGGAGTGGGACGCGCTCGACGATCAGCAGCGACGTGAGTTCGATCCCGCTGCCCGGAACGAACTGTTGATCGAGCAGTCGGCATTAATCTGGGAAGAGCAGCCTATTGGCGTCCTCCGGTTTGGCGTTGCGAGAACTGGCTACACCACAAACCTCCAGAATTTCTACCCTAACGGCTACGGATTCCTTTGGAGCTTGCCGTACGTCTGGATCGGCGAGGAGTAGGTCACGGCAACCGTGGTGAAGCACCTTAAGGATTCGCTCAGGTTGAACCGTGCCCGAGTGGTAAGATTCCCGATTGGACCGGCCGCCCCGTGCTGGCGAATGCACCGGCCAGTTACGGAGCGGTTTGTTGTTCTCCAGTAGTTTTCTCAACGGTCTCTACATCATTCCGATACTCGGCGTTTTGATCTTCGTCCATGAGGTCGGCCACTTCGTGGCCGCCCGGATGAGTGGGGTGAAGGTCGAAGAGTTTGGCATCGGCATTCCCCCGCGCATGTTCGGATTCACTCGCAAGGGCGTCCTCTGGTCGATCAACTGGATTCCGTTTGGCGGATTCGTGCGAGTCAAAGGCGAAGATGGGGCCGACATGGACCCCGACTCGATGAATTCGCAGCCTCCCAGCAAACGCGCCTTCTTCCTCTCCGCCGGCGTGATCATGAATTTGCTGCTCGCCGTGGTGCTGATGATCTTCGTGGTCGGCGTCAATGGCTTGCCCAACTATGAGAACTACATCGACGCGGTGGCTCCGGGTTCGCCTGCCGCCAAGGCAGGATGGCAGGCGGGAGACCGGATCGTCGCCATCAACGGCAACGACGTCGAACAGACTCAGGAAATAGTCAATTCGACGCGGAAGAATGCCGGCAACGAAATCAGCGTGACACTCGAACGACGGGGGACGCTCGTCGAAACGATCCTGATCCCGCGTGAAAATCCACCGGAAGGCGAGGGTCGGGTTGGCGTCAACCTCGCTCAGCGAACAGTCAGCGATGTCTTCGTCGACTCGATTGCGGCAGGGTCGGCGCTCGACGCCGCAGGCCTGATGGCCGGAGACAGAATCGTCAGCGCGAACAACCGGGAAGTCAACAACGCGTATGTTCTGCAGACAGAGCTTCGTCGGTTCGAGGGCGCGGCCCTCCCAATCGAATATGAGCGGGCCGGTCAGATCTTCGAGACGGAGGTCGAGGTTCCACGGCCGGTCACTGGGGAGAGTCTGATCCTGACGACCGGTTTCGAAGTGCTTCGCGAGAAACCCATCTTCGAGGATGTGCCGGCCCTGCAAGTCATTCCGCGCGGGTTCGAGGAAGCGTGGGATGCCACAAAGCTGATGTTCGAGAGCATCAGATACGTGCTGACGAATACGGAAAGTCTCGGTCAGGTGGCCGGGCCCGTGGGAATGGGTCAGTTGACCAGTGAGCTGATCGAGGAGAGCACCCTCCCCCAATGGGTGACGCTTGCCAACCTGGCGATCATTCTCTCGTTGAATCTCGCCTTTCTGAATCTTCTGCCTCTACCGGCCCTCGATGGCGGCCGCCTGTTGTTCGTTCTGATCGAAGTGATTCGCGGCAAGCGCATTTCCCCGGAAAAAGAGGGGCTTGTGCATATGGTCGGAATCATCATGCTTATCGGACTGATGTTTATCATCGCCTTCAACGATATCAAGCGGATCATTGGCGGTGACTCGTTCCTTCGCTGAATTGAGGAGAGCCTGAGATGCTCGTTGCCCCTCGCAGACAGACCCGCGTTCTCGATGTCGGTGGCGTTCGTATTGGAGGCGACAACCCAGTCGTCGTGCAATCGATGGCCACTGCCGATACTCGCGACCCTGCGGCCACGCTGGCTCAAATCGGTGAGCTCGCAGAGGCGGGCTGTGAAATCGTGCGTATCGCCGTTCCCGACCGCAAGGCGGCCGCTGCGCTGCCGGATATCGTGCCTTACGCACCCGTTCCGCTAATCGCTGACATTCATTTCGAACACACGCTCGCCCTCAAGGCCCTCGATGCTGGTATTCACGGGCTACGGCTGAATCCCGGCAATATTCGCAAGCACGAAGATGTTGTCGAAGTGGTTCGAAGTGCGAAGGAGCGAAGCACCCCGATTCGCATTGGCGTCAACTACGGCTCCGTCGCCCCGATGACCCGTGACTTCGTCGACGAAATGGCCGAGCAGAACGCGACTCAGGTCGAACTGCGGGCGGAGTGGATGGTGCGCAGTGCGCTGGGCCATATCCGCATCCTGGAGGATCTCGATTTCGGGCTTATCAAGGTCAGTCTGAAGGCGTTTGAAGTGCCAGTGATGCTCGAGGCCTATCGCCGGTTCGCCGCGCTACCGAATGACTACCCACTTCACCTGGGAGTGACCGAGGCGGGTACGCCGCGGGCCGGCAGCGTGCGATCCGCAGTCGGACTTGGCACTTTGCTGGCACTGGGAATTGGCGACACGATTCGCGTTTCACTGACGACCAACCCGGTCGAAGAAGTTTTCGTTGGCTTCGAAATTCTCAAATCCCTGGAACTGCGCCAGAAAGGCGCGACGATGATCGCCTGCCCGACCTGCGGCAGAGTCGAAGTCGATTTGTTCACGATTGCAAATGAGATCGACGAGTTTCTGCTCGGAATCGACGATACGATCCGGGTGGCGGTGATTGGGTGTGTGGTCAACGGTCCAGGAGAGGCTCGGGACGCCGATGTCGGTCTTGCTGCCGGGAATGCAAAAGGCGTCATCTTCCGGAAGGGG
>JBFWRO010000452.1:0-3318 GCA_050248865.1 Thermomicrobiales bacterium
GTCCCGGGCGATTCCATCCTGGTGCGGGCTGATCATCGTCACTCCTGTCCGCACAGGCCCTTGACCGACGACGAGTTCACCTTCGCCCTCGATCAGTGTCACGTGACCAACAGTGACTCCTTCGACATCAGTGATGGCATTGTAAGGACCAGTTGGCAGGCGACCGATTGTGATTCCCAAGTCGAGTGCCCGGGCGCGCGCTTCCCGTTCCACTATTCGCGTGTGAGCCATCCCGGCGATTTCCTCCCTGCGCCATTCCAGCTGCTGCGAGTTGCATGAGCGTGAATCCTCCCGGCAAGGATCCATGCCGATGGAGCCGTAACACGTTCCCCGGTGACGTTGCCCCTGTTCAGGTGAAGGGTCATGACCGCGGCCACGGCGTCCGCTTCGTCGGCCGTCGGGACCGGGGAAATCGTCATGCGGAACTGGGGATCCTCACTCATAGCGGGATGTTTCCGTGCTTGCGGGCAGGAGTCGGCACGCGCTTGGTACGCGCGATGTCGAGTGACCGAATCAGCCATCGCCGAGTCTCAGCCGGCGAAATGACCGCATCGATGTATCCCCGCTTGGCCGCCTGGTACGGGCTGGCAAAAAGCTCCTCGTATTCTGAGATCAGCTCGGACCTGCGGCCGGCAGGATCGTCGTGTGCGGAGAGTTCCTTGCGAAACAGCAGACCAACCGCTGCCTCGGCGCCCATTACGGCAATTTCCGCTGTCGGCCATGCCGCATTGAAGTCCGCGCCGATGTGCTTGGAGTTCATCACCACATAGGCGCCGCCGAACGCCTTGCGCGTGATCACGGTCACCTTTGGCACCGTCGCTTCGGCAAAAGCGTAGAGCAGCTTCGAACCATGCCGGATGATCCCCTCGAACTCCTGCCGCGCCCCCGGCAGGAATCCGGGAACATCCTCGAAGACAACCAGAGGAATATTGAACGCATCACAAAATCGCACGAACCGCGCCGCCTTGATGCTGGCGTCGATGTCGAGCGTTCCTGCCAGCACATTCGGTTGATTCGCCACGATCCCGATGCTTTTCCCGTCCAGACGGCCAAACCCGCAGACGATGTTCTGGGCATGTCGCGCCTGGATCTCGAGAAAGTCGCCGGTATCGACGACGGCTTCGATCACTGAACGCATGTCGTATGGCCGCGACGCCACGGACGGCACGATCGACTCCAGCTCGGGCGCAAGACGCTCGGGATCGTCTGTGGCGTCGAACGAGGGAGGATCATCGAGATTGTTCGATGGGATAAATGAGAGCAACGCACGAACCAGGTCGATCATATCCTCTTCGTCGGCCGCGGCGAAGTGCGCCACGCCGCTCACCCGGTTGTGCGTGTCCGCTCCCCCCAGCTGTTCGTGTGTCACCTCTTCCCCGGTCACTGTTCGGATAACATCGGGTCCCGTGATGAACATCTGACTCGTGCCTTCGATCATCAGCACAAAGTCGGTCATCGCCGGTGAGTAAACCGCGCCACCCGCGCATGGTCCGGCAATCACCGAAATTTGCGGCACGACGCCGGACGCCCGCACATTCCGCATAAAGACCTCGCCATACCCGGCCAGTCCCTCGACCCCCTCCTGAATGCGAGCGCCAGCCGAATCGTTGATGCCGACAATCGGGCAACCATAGCGAACCGCCAGGTCCATCAGCTTCACAACCTTCTCGGCGAACGCCTCCCCCAGGGAACCACCGTACACCGTGAAATCCTGAGAAAAAATCGACACCCTGCGCCCGTCGATCGTGCCAAAGCCGGTGACCACCCCATCTCCGAGCGGATGACTGTCCTCCATGCCAAAATCGCGGGCGCGGTGCTGCACAAACGCATCGATTTCTTCGAAGCTCCCCGGATCGGCCAGTGCAATAGCCCGCTCGAGCGCCCCCCGCTTGTCGCGTCGCTCCTGTTTCGCAGCGGCCAGCCGGTGCTGCTCCGCATGCTTCTTCTGCAACGTGGTCAACCGGTCTTCGGACCGTTGGATCGCTTCTGGATTCTCCGCTTTCGTCAACTCCATTGTTCAGATCCGCCTCACATCGCCCTGTAGACGCCGAAAACATCACGGAGCGCCCCGGCGGCCTGCCCCAATGTCGCTCCACGTTCGAACGCCGATTTGATGGCAGGCAACACGCTGCCCTCTCCCTCGGCCGCAAATCTGATCGCCGCCAAAGCCTCATCGACGCGTGCCTTGTCCTGTTCGGATTTGTATGCTCGAACTCGCTCGATCTGCTGATTCACCCTGGCTTGATCGATCATCTGGATCGGCATATCAGTGTCCTCTGTTTCATTGAAGACGTTGACACCGACGATCTGTTCTTCGTTCGCTTCGACTGCCAGCTCATGCCGGTAGGCGTTCTCGGCGATGGCGTCCTGCACGTAACCCTCTTCGATTGCCGCGACCGCCCCGCCCAGTTCCTCGACGTTGCGAATCCACTCATTCGCCTTGCGTTCCAGTTCATCGGTAAGCGCCTCGACAAAATACGAGCCCGCCAGCGGATCGGCAGTGTCCGCCACACCGGTTTCCAGACTAATGATCTGCTGGGTGCGCAACGCGATCGTCGCAGCCTGCTCGGTTGGCAGAGCGAGAGCCTCGTCATATCCATTGGTATGCAGACTTTGCGTCCCGCCAAGGACGGCCGAGAGCGCCTGCATGGTCACGCGGACGATGTTGTTCAGGGGTTGTTGAGCGGTCAGGGTCACGCCGCCCGTCTGTGTGTGAAACCGCAGCATCCACGATTTCGGATCCTCTGCCCCGAACTCTTCACGCATGATCCTCGCCCACATCCTTCGCGCCGCCCGGAACTTGGCCGCTTCCTCGAAGAAATCGGAGTGGGCGGCAAAGAAAAAGCTGATTCGCGGGGCCACATCATCGACAACCATGCCGGCATCGAGTGCCGCTTGCACATAGGCCTTTCCATTCGCCAGCGTGAAGCCAATCTCCTGTGCGGCGGACGCGCCCGCTTCTCGAATGTGATACCCGGACACAGAAATGGAGTTCCAGTTCGGCAGATGCTCCCGGCACCACGCAAACGATTCGACCACGAGCCGCATCGATGGCCTGGGCGGAAAAATGTACGTCCCCCGCGCGGCATATTCCTTCAGGATGTCGTTTTGAATCGTTCCGCCCAGGCTTTTCACATCGATTCCCCGCTCCTCGGCCACAATCTGATACAGGAGCAAAAGCAGGGCCGCCGGAGCATTGATCGTCATCGACGTCGTCACCGCGCTCTGATCGATGCCATCGAAGAGTCGACGCATGTCCTCGATCGTCGACACAGGCACACCAACGCGGCCGACCTCCCCTACGGAAAGCGGATCATC
>JBFWRO010000453.1:0-3317 GCA_050248865.1 Thermomicrobiales bacterium
CGGGGCGGTAGCCGTCTCCGGCTCCACGATCGTCGCTGCGGGGGATCGGTCGGGCATCGAGGCGAATGATCGTGCCCATCGAGTGATCGACGCGGGCGGCAATCTCATCATGCCCGGGCTGATCGATGTCCACATTCATTCTGCGGCGACAGGCGCCCGCGGTCTTGCACAGGAAGTCGCAACCTGGATGGGAAGCGCCTACGGTCCGCTGGTTCGGCATATTCGGGACGACGATGCGCCCCTTTACACGATGACTGCACTGATGGAGGGTGTGGCCAACGGCACGACCACCTTCGGTGATTACGACGCCCCAATGGACGAAATCGTCCACAGTCATATCTCGATGGGAAACAGGGCGGTCGTCTGTCAGGGAACCACTGAAATCAACTGGGCTGATCGGGAGCAGTGGATCGCGAGTGGCTGGCAACCCGGCGTTGCGCCCCCCCTGAATCGGACCTATGGAGAGAAAGGGCTATCGGCTGAGATCGATTTGTTCTCGCGGTGGCACGGCCATGACAACGGTCGCATTCGGGTCATATTCGGTCCGGTCGCCGCTGATATGGTTTCTGAAGAGCTCCTGCTTCGATTTCAAACCGTGGCGAGGGAGCGGAATTCGCTCATTCACCTTCATGTGGCGCAGGATCCACGTGAGAACAATGCAACGCTCGAGCGTTCGGGGCTTCGGGCCATTCCCTATCTCGACTCGATCGGTCTGCTCGCTCCGGACACAATCGCCGTTCACATGTGTATGACGATCGATGATGAGCTTCAGCTCGCTAGCAGCCGAGGCGTGCGGATGGCCTGCTGCACGAACTCGATCGGCATCATCGATGGCGTGGTGCCGCCCGCCCGCCGCTTTCGGGAGCTGGGGGGTACCGTGGGTCTGGGAACGGACCAGGCTCCCGGCAACAACTCCCACAATATTTTTGCGGAAATGCGCTCCACCGCGATGTTTGCCAAGATCAAGGCGGGTGATCCGACGGTCCTGCCAGCGTGGCAGGTCCTCCGCATGGCGACTATCGATGGAGCGAGAGTGCTGGGCATTGATGACAGTGTCGGATCGCTCGAAGCGGGAAAAGAAGCCGATCTGATCATGATCGATGTGCATCGGCCGCCAATGGCGCCGGTGATTTACAAGCCAGCCAGAAACATCGTGGCTAATCTCGTCTACGCCGAAACCGGCTCACATGTGCTGATGTCGATGGTCGCGGGAAATGTCATTTACCAGCACGGAGCGTTCACCAATATCGACGCGAATGAGGTGATGACTCAGCTCTCGTCGATCGCGCGACAATTTGAAGAAGACATCGCTGCCGATCCCGTTGTCGCTGATCTCCCGATTACGAAGCTGACCGCCGAAGGCCTGATCTAGGGAAACCGTATGGCGGCTAAACGACAACGACTGGACGTGTTGCTGCACCGGATCGCTGAGGGCGCGGTGGAGGCCATTTATCCGCGACGTTGCTCAGGGTGCGGTTTGCGTGGAGTCTGGGTTTGCAACGCCTGCGTTGCGGTGTTGCCGCTCTTCACCCCGCCTTTCTGCAACCGGTGCGGGATGCCGGAGACCAGGGGATGCCGGTGCATATCTGTTCCCGAGGACGTCGATTCCCTGAGATCAGCTGGTCCTTACGATGGCTGGCTGCGAGCGGGGGTGCATCGACTGAAGAACCAGGGCGAATCGGCCCGTGCTGCACACCTGAGTTCGCTCGCAGTGCATCTGCTGGACGATTTTGGCAGTGTGGAAGCACTCGTCGCCGTGCCCTTGCATCCCAACCGGCTCAAGGAACGAGGCTTCAATCAATCGCACTTGCTGGCCAGGAATCTCGCAGAGATCACCCTGACGCCGCTGTGGAACGGACTCTCGCGCACCCGGGATACCCCGCATCAGGTGGATCTACCGGCCGACGAACGAGAGGCAAACGTAAAGGGCGCATTTGCTGTTCGCCAGGGTACGTCGATGAGACCCTCATCCGTCGTGTTGATCGACGATGTCTTCACAACCGGTGCGACGGTCGGCGAATGCGCGCGATCATTGAAACAATTTGGAGTGTCGCGCATTCACGCGCTGACACTCTGTTGATCAGGCCCGGGCTGATGCCACATGGTGCGATGCCCGTTGCCTCGCCCATCCGTCGGATTCCAGGAGTGCTTCGAGGGTGTCGATTGGGACTGAATCGTGGTCCCCGATCGTCGCTGCCACAATCGGCACGATATCGCCGAACTGAATCCGTCCCTCGAGAAAAGCGATCACCGCAACTTCGTCTGCTGCGCTCAGCACCGTGGGATAGCTCGCTCCGCGTGTACCGGCGTCCCGGGCCAGCTGCAGCGCCGGAAACCGCTCCGCTTCCACGGGCAAGAAGGTCAGTTTACCAACGGCGGCAAGATCGAGCTTTTTGCACGGACTTTCGACATGATGCGGGTACGTCAGGGCGAACTGTATCGGCAAGCGCATGTCCGGCAAACTCGCCTGCGCGATCTGGCTGCAGTCCCGGTATTCGACCATGGAGTGAAGAATGCTCTCTGGATGAATGACAACGTCGATGCGTTCGTATGGCACATCGAAGAGGCAATGTGCCTCGATGAGCTCGAGCCCTTTGTTCATCATGGTTGCGGAGTCGATGGTAATTTTCGATCCCATCGACCATGTTGGGTGTCCCAGGGCCTGTTCGACTGTGGCGGTCCGCATGTGATCGAGAGGCGTATGGAGGAAGGGGCCTCCGGATGCAGTCAAAATGAGGCGCTCGATTTCCGAGTCCCCTCGGTCGAGACTTTGCCAGATGGCACTGTGTTCGCTGTCGACGGGATGAATGCTGGCGCGGTGTTGCCTGGCAAGAGGAAGAATGAGTGATGCCGCGCAGACCAGAGTCTCCTTGTTCGCGAGCGCTATCGTGCGGCCCAGCTTGATCGCCTCGATTGTGGCTTCGATTGCTGAGTGCCCGGAGCTGGCCACCACCACAATGTCCACATCGGGGTGAGTTGACGCGGCGACGAGTCCTGCCGACCCTTCCATCTGTACAGTTTCGGGTGGGAGGTTTAGCGCGGATTTCGTCCCGGCCGCGCTGACAACGAGCCGAGGGCGGTACCGCTCGGCCTGGTCGTTCAGAAGCGCGGTATTCGTCGACGCTGCCAGCGCTACGACACGAAACCGGTCGGCAAGGTGGTCCACGACTTCGAGTGTCTGCGTGCCGATCGAACCCGTCGAACCGAGAATTGCGAGTCCGCGAGTCCCGACTGCGGGTTCCTGGCGTGGAGAAAGCCTGTTCACAGCACGAAATGATCGACGACAAGGGCGATATAGAGCCCAGCGACGAAATTGA
>JBFWRO010000454.1:0-3314 GCA_050248865.1 Thermomicrobiales bacterium
TTCGCGACCTGCATGAAGGCACCGCCGCAGCGCGATATTTCTCCCGCCTGATGCTCGTGAGTGGGCTGGCTCCAATTCTGGCTCCAATTCTGGGCGGGCAGCTTCTGCGGTTTATGGACTGGCGCGGCGTTTTTGTCGTGCTCGGTTTCATCGGCCTGACGTTGCTCGCCGCGGTCCTAGTGCTGCTGCCCGAAACACTCGCCGAGGATCGGAAGCAGAGTGGTGGTCTTGGTCACACGTTGTCGACATTCGGCGGATTGCTCCGGGACCGCGTTTTTCTCGGCTATGCCCTGACCATGGGATGCGCCGGCGCGGCCCTCTTTGGCTACATTGCCAGCTCACCCTTCGTCCTGCAGGAGATTCATGGACTCTCGGAGCAGGAGTTCAGCTTCGTCTTCGGCAGCATTGCGGCCGGATTCATCATCTCCAGTCAGATCAACGGCCGGCTCGTCAGCCGCATCCCTCTGGCGACGCTTCTGCAGCGCGGGTTGATGGCTTTTTCCATCTGCGGGGCGGCGCTTCTGGTGTCTGTCCTGCTCGATCTCCCGCTCGTTCTCTTTCTCCTGCCGCTCTACGCCATGATGTGGACGATGGGCTTTATCTTTCCGAACTCCACCGCCCTGGCACTGACCAATTACCCCCGCTCCGCCGGGAGCGCCTCCGCTCTTCTTGGTCTCGCCCAGTTCGCGACGGGAGCGATCGCCGCCCCGCTCGTTGGCGTCGCCGGCGAGGAATCGGCGGTACCCATGGCCGTCATCATCGCCATCGCCTCGAGCTCGGCACTCCTGGCGTTTTTGATGCTGTCGCGGGACCGGTCGCCGGGCTGAGATGGTGCCGATATCCAGGTCGGCTGGCAGCTGCTTCGCAAACGACGGTACCCCCGGGATAGCGACGTTGCCCTACTATCGATGCTGAAATGTTCATTCCCCCTGCGTCCCGTCTCTTCCTATCAGCAAAGGACTGGCCATGACAGACATCTCCCTGCTTCTTGCCACTGGCAACGATCTCGTCATCCTGGAACGGCGCGCGCAGAGGGCGTGGAACACCAGAGTCCTGCTCGCTGACAGGGGAGCACAGTGCGTTGCGGTGGACCCGACGAACCCCCGGCGCATGTATGCCGGCACCTTCGACAACGGTCTTCACCGTTCCCTGGATGGCGGACAGACGTGGGTGGACGTCTCGGAAGGGATCGCCTCGGCACGGGTGATGTCGGTGGCGTTCGCTCCCGCACGGTCGGTCGACGGCACGTCCGCTGTTTATGCCGGCACGGAGCCAAGCGCCATCTACCGATCCGAGGACGATGGAGCCACGTGGACGACATTTCCGGCGCTGCTGGATGTGCCAAGTCAGCCCAGCTGGTCCTTCCCACCGCGGCCGTGGACGAGCCACGTGAGGTGGATGGCCGCCCATCCCGTTCACCCTGACATCCTCTACGCCGGTATCGAGCTGGGCGGGGTGATGATCACGCGGGACGGAGGAGAGAGCTGGGAGGACCGGAAACCCGGGTCGTATCACGATTGCCACGCGTTGGCGACGCATGCCCTCGCTCCCGAACGGGTCTACGAAGCTGCGGGTGGTGGCGTGGCGTGGTCCCACGATGCAGGGATGACATGGCAGCCAGCAGATGAGGGCTTGCGTCACCGCTACGTGTGGGCCCTGGCAGTCGAACCTGACGATCCGGATTGCTGGTATGTCTCTGCGGCGGATGGCGCCGGGTCCGCGCATCGCAACCGGGGGGATGCCGGCGCCGGCATCTATCGAAAACTTGGGACAGCCCCCTGGGAACTCATCTGCGGCGGTGAAACCGGTCTCCCGGAGTCGCTTCCCCATATGCCGTATGCGCTGGCGGCGGCTCCTGCGCCGCACGGCGTTCTGTTCGCCGGTTTTCAGAATGGGGAGGTCCGGGAATCGAGCGATCGCGGAACGCGGTGGCGTCGTCTCGACATCGACGAAGAGCACCCCATACAGCAGGCGGTCGTGCTCCAGGTCTGAGCGAACCGCCGATGCGCCGCTACTAACGACGACTACTCAATGAATGAGTCAATCGAGAGAGATATCCTTAGTAGTCGTCGTAGTGGTGTGGAAAGCGGGGATAAGTCCCATAACGGTGTATCCGGTGCGGAACTGGCTGTGGATGCACGGTGGATCAACTATCCACCGCGCGAACGTTATGTGGATAACTTCGGGTGCTACGGTCACGGCGTCCACATTTCTTCCACACGGGTCACTCGCTCACCCACACCCGGTGGGGAAGATTTCCCCTGTCCGTACGGCAACTTATCCACGAAGAGAGCGAGTTATCCCCGGTTCTGGCCGACTTATCCACAAATTCGGTGGATATCGAAGTCCGTTTGGCAGTTCCACCGAGTCACAGAGAGGTGCGTACGGACACCCACGCTACGAAAAATTGGTTATCCCCATCGCCGAAAAATGTGGATAACTCGGGGGTGCGCAGTAGGCGGCGCCGCGTCGCGTTCAGCGACCTCGACGAGCGTTCCGGATCGCGTTCGAGGACCCCGCCGATGCTATACTGCATTATAGAACGGGCGTTCGTATTCTGACCAAAATGGTCGGCATTTACCCCGACGCCCGGAGGAGCTATTCAGTGGGCCGAATGCCCAGCGTCGTCGACGGCGAAGTGACGGAAACACCGGAGGCAGCCGAGACCGTTGCCCTCGAACCGGCCCTGGCCGACGGGCATGATGCGTACTCGCCGCGCTCCGCCGAGACCGTTCGCCGAATCGCCGAGCAGGACGGGGAGACCTGGCGAGACCGCTGGCAACTGGTCATCGCCGCCGTTGGGTGCTGGGGCTTTCTGGCTGCGGCGTTGTTTGCCCGGCATGTGGTGGATGCTCCCGAAACGGTCGTCGTCGCGCTCTTTATCGGCGCCTACCTGTTTGGCGGAACGTTTGCGACCATCGCCGCGGTCACCGATCTCCTGCATGGGACGGTCAATGTCGACCTGTTGATGGTCACGGCGGCGATCGGCGCCGCGATCGTCGGGCACTGGTCGGAGGGCGCCGTCCTCCTGGGGCTCTTCTCCACGTCGAACGCGCTCGAGCACTACGCCCTGGGCCGCACGCACCGGGCGGTGCGCTCGCTGATGGATCTGGCGCCGGAGGAAGCCACGCTGATCGACGACGGCGTCGATGGCGGCGAGAGAGTGGTGGCAGTCGCCGACCTGCGCGTGGGGGATCGTGTCCGGATCCGGCCGGGTGAGCGAATCGCGGTCGACGGTCAGGTGGTGAGTGGCCAGTCGGCAGTCGATCAGTCGGCGATTACGGGTGAGTCGGTGCCCGTCGATCTGCAGCCGG
>JBFWRO010000455.1:0-3310 GCA_050248865.1 Thermomicrobiales bacterium
GTGCTCTTCCGATCTCGCCCTCATTCTTGTGGATGGCGCTGAGGATCCCATCCTCGGTCGCG
Source organism: Thermomicrobiales bacterium (assembly GCA_050248865.1). Taxonomy (GTDB): domain Bacteria; phylum Chloroflexota; class Chloroflexia; order Thermomicrobiales; family UBA6265; genus JAHBVL01. The sequence continues at coordinate 63 of JBFWRO010000455.1, forward strand.
GCGACGTCCAGATTGACTTTGTCTGTTTCGAGTTCGAGCAGCGTATCGCCGCGGCTTACGGCGTCACCTTCCGATTTCAGCCACTGGCCGACGACGGCGTCGACAAGTGATTCTCCCAGCGGAGGAACCCGGATCTCTACCGGCATTGCACCTAACTCCTGCTCCTGGTCTCGCTACGGCGCGATGAGTTCTTCGATCGACCGTTTGTTTCCTGCCCTGAATCGGAAACCCCGCCATTTGGCGATTTCGCGCCCTTCTTGCCTTTCGGCGCAGGAACGTCCTGAAATGCCGCTGCGACGATTCGTGCCTGTTCCCTGCTGTGCAGGTCCGCTGCGCCTTCCGCCGGACTGGCGCGTTCCGGGCGTCCGATGTACTTCACCGGCAATTCCCCGGCGATTTCGCGCAATCGGGACTCGATGAACGTCCATGCCCCCATGTTTCGGGGCTCTTCCTGAAGCCAGACGAGTTCCTGAAGGTTGGGGTACTGGCTCATGACGTTGGAAATCGCCGTGCGCTGGAATGGCGCAAGTTGCTCGACTCTGGCGATGGCGACCGATGTGGCGCCCGCGCGTTCTTCGCTGGCATCGAGATCGATGGCCACTTTTCCGGAGCAGAGAACCAGTCTGGTGACCTGCTCTCGACGCTCCATCGCCTGTGCATCGTCGAGCACCGGTTGGAAGCTTCCGCTGACAAATGCGGAGAGCGGACTCGCAGCCGCCGGGTTTCGCAGGAGGCTCTTCGGTGTCATCAGCACCAGCGGCCGGGGATCCGAATCGAGCCTGGCCGCCTGTCGTCGCAAGAGATGGAAGTACTGCGCCGACGAGGAGCAATTGGCGACGCGGATATTGTCCTGCGCTGCGAGCTGCAGGAACCGTTCGAGGCGTCCACTCGAGTGTTCCGGGCCCTGTCCCTCGTACCCATGCGGCAGAAGCAACACCAGCGATGGGTGAACCTGCCACTTCGATCGGGCGGCGCTGATGAACTGATCGATCATCACCTGAGCGCCATTGGCGAAGTCGCCAAACTGAGCTTCCCAGATCACCAGACGGCCCGGCGCCTGGACGCTGTACCCATATTCGAAGCCAACTGCCGCTTCTTCCGAGAGAGGGCTGTTGTACACGGCAAACGAGGCCTTGGCTTCTGGAATCGTCGAGACTGGGACGATGGCCTCCCCGGTTTCCGTGTCGTGAAGCACCAGATGTCGCTGGCTGAATGTACCCCGCTCGGCGTCCTGACCGGTCATGCGAATAGGAATGCCGTCGGCAATGATTCCGGCAAATGCGAACGTCTCGCCATGCGCCCAGTCGATCATCGGTTCGGTTTGATCCAGAACCTTCGCCCGGCGGTCCCACTGCCTGGCCAGCTTGGAGCTCATCGTGAACCCTGCTGGCATTTTGTGGATCGACGCATGGAAGGAGCGGAGTGTCTCTTCCGGAATACCAGTCTCGACCTCGGTGCGCGGTCCCTGTTTGGGTGGTTCTTCCTCGTGCTGAACGCCGCCGTCGGTAACCGAGCGCCGCACACCGGCGAGGTGATCCAGGGCGGCCTGCAACATCTCGGCAGGCTCGTCGGCCGTGACCGTTTCCTCCTCGATGAGCTTCTTCGCCAGGATCTCCCGCACGGTCGGATGGGCGTCAATTTTCCGGTACATGCTGGGCTGGGTAAACGACGGCTCGTCCCCCTCGTTGTGACCCCAGCGACGGTACCCGATCAGGTCGATCAGGAAGTCCTTTCCGAACTCCTCGCGATAGGCGATGGCCATTCTCACGGCCATCAGGCAGGCTTCCGCCTCGTCGGCATTGACGTGGACGACAGGGATTTCAAATCCTTTGGCCAGATCCCCAGCGTACAACGTCGACCGAGAATCCTCGGGCAGCGTAGTGAAGCCGATTTGGTTGTTGACGATGATGTGGATCGTTCCGCCTGTCGAGTAGCCGGGCAAGGAAGAAAGGTTCAGCGTTTCGGCCACGACGCCCTGTCCGGGAAACGCGGCGTCCCCATGGATGAGAATCGCCATGCTCGCCTTGTTGTCGCGTACCGGCGTCCCTGGTTGATCGCACATGTCCTGCGACGCCCGGACCATTCCCTCGACTACCGGGTTGACCGCTTCCAGGTGACTCGGATTTGGCGCCAGCACCATCGGCACTTCCACCATCATCCCGTGCTGTCCTCGCAGCAGGCGGGCGCCCAGGTGATATTTCACGTCACCGGAGAACTCCTGTGCCGGGTCAGCATCAGAACCCATTGCCGGTTTTCGCCAGCGATTGCCTTCAAAAGCGGCAACGATCTCCGCGTAAGGTTTGCCCAGGACATGGGTCATCACGTTCAAGCGACCACGATGCGCCATGCCAGTGATGATCTCGCGCACGCCATGCGAAGCTGCTGACTGCACGATCTCATCGAGCATCGGCACCAGCATGTCGGTGCCTTCGAGTGAAAAGCGCTTCTGGCCGAGATATGTCTGATGCAGGAACTTTTCGAAGGCTTCGACATCAGTCAGCCGACGCAGAAGCGCCCGCAGTGCGATTCGCTCCATGGGACTGGCAAATCGCTGCGTCTCTACTGCTTCGACCAACCATCGACGTTCGTCGATCTGGTGAACATGATCGAAATCGAACCCGATCGACCCACAATAGATTTCTCGCAGTCGCTCGATCGCCTCGCCCGCATTCTTCGTTCCTGCGGCGAGAGGACCGGTAACGACCACCGGGGACAACGATGCCAGGTCGGCATCGGTCAGGCCGTGGCTTTCGGGGGCCAGATCGGGCGAACTCGGCGGCTCCGATCCGAGCGGATCGAGCGTCGCTGCAAGATGTCCGTAATCGCGAATCGCTCCTACCAGCTCCGAGGCGCCGACGATTTTCTCGACATCGACGGCCACTGCAGGCGCAACAGCCTTTGCGGCGGAGCCATTCGTCGAGGGTGCAGCCGGTTGAAACTCCTGAAAATACCGTTGCCATTCACTTCCAACGGAATCGGCATCTTCCAGGTATCGGTCATACAGTTCGAGAACGTACCCGGCGTTCGGACCGTGAAATAGTGCGAGATCAGTCATGCTCTTCGACACTGGCCGGATTCGTAGGGCGATGCCGCCCTGCTCCGGTGCGCTCCTTCCCACATCACGGGAGACACCACTGGCGCCACTCCCTCCAAGACTCGCATCTGTCGATGCGAAACGGGGCGTCGCGCGTGTCCGGAATAGTACAACCTCTCTCCAGACGTCGCTTGCCCGCCACCGATTCTGTCCT
>JBFWRO010000456.1:0-3307 GCA_050248865.1 Thermomicrobiales bacterium
TGTCGGTCAGATTCGTTCCGTAGAGAAAATTGAAGACCGCAGTCACCAGATGGTTGCCGAACCAGTGCCACCGGCTCATTTGATGTGCTTCGCCCAGAAAGCGTGAGCCGTACACGACTGTTGCTCCGCTCCCATTCGTCAGGGGATCGAGCAACGTCGAGAACTCCTCCGGGTTGTACTCCAGGTCGGCATCCTGAATGACGACGATTTCCCCCCGCGCGTGTTCGAGCGCTGTTCGAATCGCCGCCCCCTTTCCCCGATTCTCAGGATGAACGATCACCTCGAGATGCCTGTTTGCTGCAAGACTCGCCAAGATCCCGGAGGAGCCATCGGTTGATCCATCATCAACGGCAACGATCTGCATGTCGATGGGAACCGACGATACCCTCTCGACAAGGGCCGGCAAGGTTTCTGCTTCGTCGAAGACGGGAATAATGACCGTCAGCAGCGGTCGGGGCTTCTCAGTTTCTCCGTGCGACACGCGGCTCCAACCTTCCAGGCGAACGCAATACGTGATGGCGCAATCGTGCCGGGAAGGCTGACCCTTGCGCGGTGCGTGATTTCACGCAGACTATACCGGGTCGAATCGTGCCGCACCGGACATGTGTGCGTCCAGCTGGAGATGGTGCCGATGACAATCGTCAATCTCGGAGTGATCGCCCTGACGATTGCCGTCATCGCTGCTCTGCTCGTGGATCGACTCCTGGGTGTACAAAACATCTCTCGGGTGGAATCAACGAAGCGACCTGCGTCGGCGATGGGCGCTCCTGTCCAGTCTTTCACTGGCCGGGCAAGATCGTTGCCCAAATCCCTGGTCCGCTTCAGCGACTATCCCATCCCCATTTTGATCCTCGGGCTCATCGGGCTGGTGATTGGGCAAATCGGACTCATCGGCGGTGATCCTTCGTTGAGATCGTATCTGCTCTGGTTCGCCGGACTGGCGGCGATCGTCATGCTCGATCGTCAGGTAAATGCCACTCGCCGACCGGACCGCAACGCGGAGAACCCAGTCCGTATCGCCGCTGATTTCTCCCGGTGGCGAGCCCTGATGGTGGTCCCTCTCCTGTTGTCTGCAATCTTCATCATCAGCGAAGCCCCTGACCGAGCGATCGGCGATTCCAGTCTCGACCTCGTCATGCTCTGGATGCTCTCGATTGTCGCGCTCATCGCGGCCTCCGGCGCGCTCCCGGATGCCGTTCCGACTGGTCAATTCCGCAATTGGGTGCGTGCGAATCGTGTCGACATCGGCGCCCTGGCCATGGTCATTGTCGTTGCGGCCGTGCCCCGCTTCTACTCCCTTTCGAGCTACGCCTGGTCGATGTCAGGCGACGAGGGCACCTTCGGCGTCACTGCGCGCAGCACTCTCGAAGGGGCCATGCGAAACCCCTTTTCCTCGGGGCCCTGGGGGTATCCGTCGTTGCTGTTCATCGTGCAGGGCTGGTTTGTCGACCTCTTCGGGGGCACGGTCGGCAGCGCTCGCATGCTCAGCGCGCTCTTTGGCATCGGTTCGGTCGTCGCAGTCTGGTTTCTGGTTCGCGATCATTTCGGTCGCTTCCCAGCGATTTTGGCCGCGCTCCTCTGTTCGGCGTTGAACTTTCACGTGTACTGGTCGCGCGACGCTCAGGACGCCGCGGCGCCAATGTTCTTCTTGCCCCTTGCGATCTTGTTTCTGGATCGCGGGCTCGTCTCAGAAAGCCGGATCGATGCCGTGACCGCCGGTCTGACGATCGCGATGGCGCAGTTTTTTCATCCAGCCAATCGACTCCTGGTGCCAATCGCGCTCGCCTACCTCGTTTACGCGCTGATGCTGAGAACCGTCGAGGCACGAGAGGTCTCGCGGCGAAGCTGGGGTGCAACGCTGGCCAATGGCGGCTGGATGCTGGCTGCAATCGTTATTGGGCACCTTCCACTGCTCGCCTACTTCGAAACGCATCGCACCGCGTTCTGGTCCAGGACCAATGAGGTATCGGTCTTTGCGTCCGGCTGGCTCGATCGCGAAATCGACATCACAGGTGACTCGTCGCTGGAAATTATGTCACGCCAGATCTGGCATGCCGTGATGCTTCCGTTCAGTACGGTTCCTCACGGTCATTACCGGCCCGGTTCTCCTCTTGTCGGTTGGCCGTTGGTGGTCTTTGTTGCAGTCGGTCTGGCTCTGGCCACGGTCTGGTTCTTCCACCGTCGATACTTCAGCATTGCGCTTGGTTTCTGGATCGTCACGATCGGACTCGGATTTACAGAGGGACCGCCAATGACGAACCGCTACACGCCCGCGGCTCCTTTTCTGGCGATGCTTGGGGCCGTCGGTCTCTGGTCATTGACCAGCCTTGTCTCCCGGCTGCTCAGATTTTTCCCGCGTCGCGCGCTGTTGCCCGTTGCATCGGGCATCGTTCTGCTCATAGCAGCGTGGCACATCCACTTTTACTTTCAGGATCCGAACCAGGTCAATCTCTACTCCGACGCCAATAGCCAGATCGCCAATGGCGTTGCCCGGGAGGCGGAACAGATCGGCGAGGGCGCCACGGTCTATCTGGCTGGAGCGCCGCGGCTCTTCTACTACGGCTTCATGAACATCCCCTTTATCGCGCCGGACGCCACGGGCATCGATGTCGATCCGATGTGGAGCGCGAACCAGACTCCGCCGGAACTCACCGGACCAACCCTGTTCGCCTTTATTCCCGAGCGTCTCGGTGAACTCGAGATCGTCAGGGCGTGGTTCCCTGACGGCCGGCGGCAGGAGCATTTCCTGCCGGATGGATCGTCTCTCTACACGTCCTACCTCGTCTCCGGTGAGACTTGAGCGCAGGACGCTACCGGAAGAGCTTCCATCGCTGCGGATCACGTCCACGTGCTTCCGCGCCAAAATCCTCAGCAAGGGTCATGATCGTCAGCTCACCATCGAGTGCCAGCTTGCCGAAATAGGCAGACAGGTCGGTGACATCTTCTCGCTCCAGTTCCTCCCGGGAGAAGAACCGCGCATCGTCATTCTCGCGCTGATCGGTCGCTGGTAATCCGTTCACATGGTGCAGCAGCCAGATCACATAATTGTCGTTGCGATCGCCATCGAACCGGGATCGAACCCCGCAAATTCCCACAGCTCGCGCTTCGATGCCGGTTTCCTCACGCACCTCGCGCTCCACTGCGGTGTCCAGCGTCTCGCCGGGATCGACGATGCCTCCGGGCAACATGTACCTGCCCTTCGTGGGGCCATACGTCATACGCACCTGGAGGACGCCCTCTGCACCAACAACAACACCCCCTACGGCAGTCGTATTACGAGGAAGTTCGACGGTTGTCTCAGTCTTGG
>JBFWRO010000457.1:0-3306 GCA_050248865.1 Thermomicrobiales bacterium
CGGAGCCGCTGGCAGTGATGCCGAATCGGCGACTGGAAACCCCGTCAGACCGGGCGCGGCTGCGGGAAATGCCTCGGGATAGATCGGCTGCTGAGCCAGGTCCGTGGGGACGATCGGGGGACAGACACTTGGAGTCCCGAGGTCGACCGGCATCGGAGAGTAACCCGGAAATGTCCCCTGCTGTGGAAACGCCCCCTGTTGCTGCATCGACTGTAGTTGCTGATCCCGCGCGGTGGTTGCATCGCGAATCTGCTGCAATTGAAGGAAGTCGTTATAGACCTTGCGTCGGGCTTCGAGCGCCCTCAGCCGCTGGTCGATCTGGCCGTGAAATCGCACGTCCCCTTGAGGACGTAGTGCCATGTAGCTCTGGACGAGGCGATCGAGATCCCACTGCGCGGGCTCTAGTTGCATCATGTCGGCGTACTGAAGATCGATATCGCTCAGTTGGGCCTGCAGCGCGTTCGACTCTTCAGTCTCTACGACCGGCTCCGAGGACGATGCGGTTACGACTTCGACAAACTCCAGCGAGTTGAACTGACTGGAGGGAATGCGATACGGATCGAGATCCTGCTGCCGACGGGCGACAGGATCGACGGCCACAAGGAAGTCTCCCTTCACCCAGCGGTACTCGCGAGCAGGAGGTTCGATTTTCAGCATCAGCACGGGACCGGCATCAGTCTGAAGCGTCTGCTCTCCGAGAATCCGCACGCGGTCCCCGCTGGCGAGTTCGCGTCCGTAGAGGGAGTGATCGTCTCCCAACTGGCTGCCGATACGAACGACGGCCCGTGACGCGACCGCCCCGGCGTTCATTGGAACGCTGACGACTCCGGCATCACCCCCTTGCCGCTGCACGACGCTGGCCTCAATCCAACTGAAACTTCCCGGCGGCGGCGTGATCATGAACCAGCCTCCTCGGTCGTGGCGATGCACGGTGACCTGCTGGCCGCGCGTCAGTCGCCCAGTCACGTAATAACGTTCCTCGGACGGACCGGCTCGAACTTCGACTTCCTCCGTTTGCACAGTGGCTTGATAGGGGAACTGCGGCGGAGTCGCGCCGGCCCGGGCTGCCACCAGGAGAAGTGAAAGGTACGACAGAGCGACTGAGAGATTGCGGAAGTTCATAGAGACCTCGAAGAAACGGATTGTGCGCACCGTCAGCCGCGGACAGGGCAAAACCTGACCAGAGACCGATGATGCGTCTTCGGGGGAGGAAGATGGGGGGAGACGGGAAATCTGGAGAGAGGAGGAGTCGTCCGCCGTGGAGAACAGCAGGCGAGACGAGCAAATATCCAATCGCGAGACTGGCGGCAAGGTCAATTCTGCCAGTTCCGCCGGTGTTGAGGTCGGAGAAAACCGCACTTGGCGTAAGTTGGATGACGCAGGGGGGGCGGCTCGACTAAGTTGTCTGTTTTCAGCGACCATTTCGTCCAACCTGCCGTAGACTCTCGCAACGAACGATGCAGCCCGTCTCTCTGGCAATCTTCTGGCATCAGCATCAGCCCTATTATCCGGACGATGTGTCGGATGAAGTGCTCATGCCTTGGGTGCGCCTGCATGGCACCAAAGATTACATCGGAATGGCGATGCACCTGGATGAGGTGCCGGAATTCCGGTGTACCATCAACCTCGTCCCCAGCCTACTGGTGCAAATTGAACGGTACGTGGCAGGTGGATCGGACCAACACCTCGATATATCGAAGCTGCCCGCCGACGACCTGACGGGAGCCGACACAGAGTACCTGCTCGACAATTTCTTCATGGCGAATGTCGAGACGATGATTCGTCCGCACGCGCGCTATCTGGAGTTGTTTCAGAAGCGGGCGGTCGATGTCGATCCCGCCTCGCGCGCGGTGTCGCGATTCACGGTTCAGGACATACGCGATTTGCAGGTGTGGAATAACCTCACTTGGTTTCACGAGCTGCTCTTCGAGCACGATGTCGATTTGCGTGAAATCCGCACGAAGGGGCGTGGCTACAGCGAGTCGGAGAAACGCTGGCTGCTGGAACGTCAGCGCGAGGTGATGGGACAGATCATTCCTCTGCACCGCAAGCTGTCGGAGCGTGGTCAAGTCGAACTCACAACCACGCCGTTCTACCACCCGATCATGCCGCTGCTGATCGACAAACGCTCGGCGCGACAGGCGATGCCACAATGCGAGCTGCCGAAGCATCTCGATTCCTATCCCGAAGACATTGCCGCGCATCTGCAGCAGGCAGTGGCGTATCACGAGAAGCTGTTCGGCGAGAAGCCCCTGGGGATGTGGCCATCGGAGGGCTCGGTGTCGCAGGCGATCATCCCGGCCATCGCGAGCGCGGGCATCCAATGGATCGCCACCGATGAAGAGATTCTGGCGCAGTCGACGGCAGGCGCGGTCGGTCGCGACTCACAAGGGCACGCGACGCATCCCGATCGTTTGTTCCAGCCCTGGAAGATCGAGGAACAGGGAGAGTCGTTGCAGATCGTGTTTCGCGATCATGGATTGAGCGATCAAATCGGCTTTCACTATCAGCGCAGCGACCCCGTCTGGGCGGCGCGTGACCTGCTCGAGAAGGTGAAGGGAATCGGTCGCGCGGTCGATCGAGTTCGCGGGGATCGCCCAGCGTTGGTGCCCGTCATTCTGGATGGGGAGAACTGCTGGGAGCACTTTCCCGATGGAGGAGTGCGTTTTCTGCGCACCCTGTATCGCGAGGCGGTGCAACAGCCTGAAATCAATCCCGTCCGCGTGCGCGATCATCTGGAATCACATCCGGCAGCGGAGAAAATCGGACATCTGTTCGCCGGAAGCTGGATCTTTCACAACTTCGCGATCTGGATCGGGCACCGCGAAGACCGAGACGCCTGGGATCTGCTGCATGAAACGCGGCAGTACGTTCTTGAAGCCGAACGGCGACTGGGCTCCAGTCACGAAATGGTGCGACAGGCATGGCGGGAGATCTACATCGCCGAAGGGAGCGACTGGTTCTGGTGGTACGGTGACGACCACTCCTGCGCGCTCGATGCGCTGTTCGATCAGTTGTTCCGCAAACATTTGCAGAACGTCTACCTGGTGCTGGGGGAATCGCCTCCAGTGGTGTTGTCGAAGCCGATCACCAAGTCGCGTCCCAAGATTCCGCACTCGCAACCTCGAGGCTTTCTCAAGGTGCGAATCGACGGCCACCCAAGTTACATCGAATGGCTGAATGCCGGTCGCTACACAGCCGGCAGCGAGCGCGGCACGATGACGCTGGTCACGCAAGGCGTCATCAAGGAACTTTACTTTGGATTCGACCCGATCGACTTGTATCTGCGAATCGACGGGTTTGGCC
>JBFWRO010000458.1:0-3298 GCA_050248865.1 Thermomicrobiales bacterium
CGGGCGATGATCCGCAACCCTCGATCACGTAACCCTGCCCTTCCAGGCGAACGTCTACGCGCCCGGCTTCATCGTCCACAGCCACCGTCCACCGCTGTTGATCATCGATCATCACGTAAGCATAGAAACCATGTCGAGAAAGGTCTTCCCGCACAAGCTCCAGGAAATGACGGTGGTCCGGGCTGAATGTCGGTATTGCGTCGCCCGTAAGTTCCACCTCAGCTGGAGGATTCGTATTCGCTGGCGATTCTGTCATGACGATGGTGCTTTCGTTGCTCGGCCCGAAAGGACAATTCCGCTGCAATTGGTACATTGTAGGTTGCCTCCCTATTGCCTTCGAAGCCACGTCGCGTCGTGCGTTTTCTGGCGGTAAATCTCTCTAAATGCCCGCTGCTCATGTTTGACATTGCCTCTTTCGGCGAGTATTCTCCAGCCCCAGAATTCGTCTTTTGCTAACTCAAGCCTATTGGTCTCCACTTCCGGCGGAACGTCCATCCTCAAAGGAGAGTTCCACATGGCAATCTGGAACCGATATCTGTGAGCAGCCAGGACGGGTGTTCGATGTTTCGGAAATCCGGATTGCAGCGCAGACCGGCTGAGCTGCAGTTGCGGATGACAATCGAGGAGGAATCGCCAACATGGCACGTGAGTCAATCGCGGGACTGATCGCTCAGTTGTACGGCGCCAGAATTAGTCGGCGCGAATTCGCCAGGCGAGCAGGTGTGGCCGGATTGTCGGCGGGACTCGTCGGCAACGTCCTCGCTGCCCATGCCGCAAAGGCCCAGGACCTGCCACCAGCGGCCACCATCGGAACGCCGGGTTCCGAACACTCGACAGATACGAGCAAAGGCACGATCAAACTGTACTCCTCCTGGCCTTTCACCGGCACCATGGAAATCCTCGGTACCCACGCGATCGAGGCATCTCGGATGTGCCTGGAGGACTTCGGCGTCGCCGCTGGAGGCTATGCGATCGACTATGAGCCACTTGACGGTGGCGTCGCCGCCAACGAGGGTAAATGGGAGCCCGGTAAGGAAACGGAAAACGTCAACACTGCAGTCAACGACCCCGAGTGCATGGTCTACCTCGGAACCTACAACTCGGGGGCGGCCGCAATCTCCATTCCGATCACCAATGTCGCCGGAATGGCCCAGATCTCGTTTGCCAACACGTATCCTGGCTTGACGACCTCGTTCGAGGGGGCCACCGAAGAAGGAGAGCCTGATCTCTTCTATCCCTCCGGAACGCGCAACTATATGCGTGTCTGTCCCGCGGATCACATTCAAGGGGGGGCATCCGCCCGCTGGGCGCGTGCCCAGGGCAAGGAAAAGGCCTATATCCTGCATGACAAGAGTCTGTACGGTCAGGGAGTCGCCAACGTCTTCGCCCTCGTTTTCGAGGAAGAAGGCGGCGAAGTGCTGGGCAACGAAGGCTTTGATGCCTCCTTCGAGGATTATCAGTCTGTCATGCAGGGAATCGCGGATCTTGGCCCCGATATCCTCTACGTCGGCAGCACCAGTGACAACAATGCCTCCAAAGTCCTTCAGGACATGCGCGGCGTCATGTCCGCCGAAGATGTGGTCTTCCTCGGGCCCGACGGATTGAACAATCAGGCATTTCTGGATGGCGCAGCCGACGCCGCTGAAGGGGCCTACATTACCTTCGCTGGTTACACTGCCGATAAGCTTCTCGAGGGCGGCGGACCCGGGGCCGACTACGTCACGCGAATCAGTGAGCGTCTCGGACTTTCCGAGGGCGACGCTCCTGACGCCTATGCCCTGTATGCCTATGAATCGATGGTCGTCACTCTCCAGGCGATCGATCGTGCGGGCGTCAATGATCGCGCCGAGATTCTCAACCAGATGTGGAACACCGAAGGCTTCGTCAGCCTGATGGGCACCACCTGGAGCTTCAACGACGAAGGCGACACCGATTCGACGATCATCGGACTCGCGCAGGTGATCGACGGCAGAATCACCTGGGTCGAGGCGATTTCCTGATCGAACGTTGACCTCAGAGCGAGGGGCCGGGTCTGGCGACCCGGCCTCTCCAGTGGGTCCCCGGAAGGACACTGAGCCTATGTCCCTCTCGATTCCTCAAGGTCGGCTGAACCTGAGAGTTCTCGATCCGGGTCGCCTCCTGAATTTCATCGGGCTTGCTCTTCTGGTGCTGGCGGCGTTGGGGCTGTTGTACGGCTTCTACGACCGCACATCACAATTTACGCAATACATGATTATCGGTATCGCGAATGGGGGTCTGATTGCGCTAATTGCGCTCGGCTACACCCTCGTTTACGGGATCGTCGAACTGATTAATTTCGCTCACGGCGAAGTGTTCATGATGGGCGCATATTTCGCATTCACCGTGGTGGCGGCCACATCGGTAACCACCGAGGATTCATGGCTCGTCCTCGCGGGAGCTGCGCTGGTTGCGCTCCTGGGCGCTATGGTATTCAGCTCGGGAATCAACTGGGGCATCGATCGCGTGGCCTACCGCCGGCTTCGTCACGCCCCGCGCCTTGCACCCCTGATCTGCGCGATAGGTTTCAGTTTCATTCTTCAACAGATATCCATCTACTGGAAGGGATCGAGACCTCTGTCTCCCCCGCCGCTCATCCCCAGTGAATACCGAACCTACAACATTCTGCAGGAGTGGTTCGGACTGGAAACCAGCATCAGAATCAGACCCATTGATCTGGCCGTTGTCGTCGTGACCCTGCCGCTCTTGCTGCTCCTGCAATGGTTCGTGAACCGCACACGGACGGGAAAGGCCATGCGTGCCACCGCGCAGGATCGCGACGCGGCCGCGTTGATGGGAATCGATGTCAACCGCGCGATTTCGGTGGCCTTCCTGATCGGCGGAGCGCTGGCCGGTGCCGCCGGAATGATCGCACTCTATTACAACAATTCGGCTCGCCCGACCATGGGATTTCGGTATGGGCTTTTTGCGTTTACCGCGGCAGTTGTCGGCGGGATCGGAAATCTCAATGGCGCTGTCGTCGGCGGCTTCTTTATCGGGATCGTGTGGTCGCTCAGCGATGGATTCATCAAAGGATATTTTGGCGGGTGGGGCGCTCAGTGGACGAGTGTCGTCATTTTCGGATTGCTCGTGCTGACCATGGTTTTCCGACCCAGCGGCCTGCTGGGCGAAAACACGTCTGAGAAGGTCTGAAATGGCGGCAATGCCGGCGGTTCTCGATAGAGCACCAGTGCCTGAGCCATGGAAGATATTCTGGAGCCGTTATCGCGAAAACATCCTCCTGACCGCCGGGATTGCCGTTCTCGCCGTCTATCCCTTT
>JBFWRO010000459.1:0-3294 GCA_050248865.1 Thermomicrobiales bacterium
ATTCGTGATGATCTGGCCGGTACTTCATAGCGGGCAAGGTTTTCCCACAGGCTGGCTGCACAGCAACTGGCGGATCGACCCGACGGTGGTGCTGGCGGCCTTTGGGATCACCGCGGCATACATTCTCCTCACCGGAACCCTGAACAACAGGCGACCTGACGCGGTTGAACGTCAGACGACGGCCCGGCAGCGCGTGCTGTTCATCCTTGGCTCGCTGGCCTTCCTCATCGCCCTGGGTCCACCGCTCGACGACTGGTCGGACAACTATTTGCTGACCGCGCACATGACTCAGCACATGATGCTGATGTTCATCGTGGCGCCGCTCTGGCTCATCGGAACGCCGGGGTGGTTGCTCGAGCCGCTGACCCGGTCGACGTGGTCGAATCGGGTGGGATACGCCATCACACGGTTTGTCCCGGCCCTGGTGATTTCCAGTGCGATCGTTATCTTCTGGCACTTTCCCGGCACATACGATCTGGCGCTGAAGTCAGAACCCATCCACGTGCTTCAGCACGGTTCGTTTCTGATCGCCTCGTTGCTGGCCTGGTGGCCCGTGCTTGGGTCACTACCCGCATGGCCCAAACTGGAGGAGCCCGTCCAGTGCCTGTACCTGTTCCTGATCAGTCTGCCCGGGGGACTGGTGGGCGCATTCATTACATTTGCGGGCGTGCCGATTTATCATTTCTACGAGAACGTGCCACGCATTTTTGGTTTCTCGCTGGAAGTCGATCAGCAAATCGCCGGTTTGATGATGTGGGTCGGCGGAAGCTCGATCTACTTCCTGTGGATCACAACCATCTTTCTGAGCTGGGGACGTCGCGCAGACGACGCTGAGCACGGATCGATGATCATTCCTGCGACGACCGCCGAGGCATCTCATGTCCCTGGTCGATAAGGCAATGGAGACTGCAGCACGTGACCGAGACCACACGTGTATCCAAAAGTCATCCGGACCAGACCGAAAGCGATCGTGCCACGGTGTGGAGTTTCCTCTGGGTGCTGTTCGTCTTCAAGATCGCCACGGTTGGCGCAACAGCGTGGGCGGCCGGATGGTCGTCGGAGGCAGGATACATCCTCTCCATCACGACGTGGCCATGGCTTATCATTCCGGCATTGGCTTTTTCAGGTTCCTTCCTCTATCAGTGGCGTGTCCGAAGGGTGCGGCGGCGGCGAGCAGCACTGCAGCTATCAGAGTGGATGATCGAGGGGGCGCCGCCGTCCGGGCACGCGGTCTCAGGCTTGGCGATCGGAAGCATCAGGGAGAAACGACAGCATGGCGATTGAGTATGTAAGCGTACGGTTCATTCGACCGCTGGTCGTTCTGGTGCTGGCCGCATTGCTGGTCGGAGGGGCGATCGTGCTGATCGGCGAAACATTGCTGAGCATTCACGATGCGCATATGTCCAGCGAGCTGAGGCGCAAGGAGCTCTGGGTCGGCGTCGCCCTCGCGGTGGGCATTCTGTCCGTTGCATCATTCCTGGCCAGCCGGCCAGCCGGTTCTCTGGGCCCCCTCGACAAGGAAGTGGCGATTGGCGGCAAGCCGATGCGTGGCGAGTTGACCGCTGAAGTCGTAAATCCCTATGTGAAGAACGGAGCTCCAGGAACGATTGCCGACCTCGCGCCCGGCTACACGCTCTATGCGCGAAATGGGGCGCTGGCTCAGGTTATCGATATGCTGAGAAGTGTCGAAGATATCGGATCTGTCCACCGTACGCTCCTCTTTTCGCGCGGTCTGCATGGTGTGGCGGATGAGCTGTGGATTCCCGTGGAAGCAGTCACCACCGTTTTTCCGGAGACGCAGATTGCCTATCTGGCAGTCGCCGGCGATGAAACTGAGGCGCTTGGCTGGGATCGGCCTCCCTCCAGCTTCAGTCGTCTGGAACGCCCCAAAGAGACACCGCTCTATTGAGGTCCGCTCAACGGGCAAGGAGCCAAAACCCCGATCGGCGAGCCAGTCCGATAACGTCTCTGGCAACATGCTGGTGATGCGATGAGCCGGCGGTTCGACATCGTCATCGTGGGTGGCGGCAGTGCCGGTTGCGTCCTTGCCAGCCGCCTTTCTGAGCATTCACGATGTATGGTGGCGCTTGTCGAAGCTGGCCCGGATACGCCGCCGGATCACACCGACGCGGTCCTGTGGGACAGCTATCCGATCGTCGCCTATTTCGATCCACGCCATCATTGGCGTGACCTCCGAGTGTTTCATCAGCCCCCGCCCGCCTCAGGCCCCGATCTCCGGCAGCTTCGCCGTTACGAACAGGCGAAAGTCATGGGCGGTGGTTCCTCGATCAATGGGATGATGGCCAACCGTGGCGCTCCGGGTGATTACGATCTTTGGGCGGGCATGGGGGCCACAGGCTGGGACTGGTCTGGAGTATTGCCGTTCTTCCGCAAGCTGGAAACCGATCTTGATTGCAGCGGCAACATGCATGGCGACTCCGGTCCCCTGCCTCTGCGGCGGGTTGGCCTTCCCCAGTGGCCCGGGTTCTCTCGCGCTGCCGGCGACGCGCTCAGTGAC
Source organism: Thermomicrobiales bacterium (assembly GCA_050248865.1). Lineage (GTDB taxonomy): Bacteria > Chloroflexota > Chloroflexia > Thermomicrobiales > UBA6265 > JAHBVL01. Next base: position 2,519 of record JBFWRO010000459.1, read on the forward strand.
GCCGGTCTGAGCTATCTGTACGACCAACACGCCGGCTTCGAACCCGGCTGGTTCCCGATTGTCATCAACAACGACGGACAACGACGCGCTTCGACGGCCACCGCCTACCTGACGACCGCAGTGCGCTCCCGCGAGAATCTGGCGATCTTTCCGGACTCACAGGCGCTACGGATAAATTTCGACGGCAAGAGGGCCACCGGCGTAGAGATTCTTCTGGACGAAGGGGTCACCGAGACACTCGACGCGGGTGAAGTCGTGCTTGCGGCTGGAGCGCTTCACACTCCAGCGCTTCTCCAACGATCGGGAATCGGTGACGGTTCGGCCTTGCGACAGCTGGGCATCGACGTCGTGGTCGATCGTCCGGCCGTCGGCCGGAATTTGCAGGAGCATCCGCAAATCGCGGTGTCCTCGCTTCTCAGCCCAGAAGCCCGGCAACCCTGGAGCGCGAGAAGACACATTTTCGGCGGTTTTCGTTATTCGTCGGAAATCGAAGGGTGCGACGAGGTCGACATGTACGGCGTGATCGTCAATCGGGGGGCCTGGCACGCACTGGGACAGAAACTGGGCGGGTTCCTGGTGTGGGTCAATCGGGCATACTCGCAAGGGTGGGTCACCATTGAATCGTCCGACCCGCTATCCGAGCCGAGAGTCGAGCTAAACCTCCTCAGCGATGACCGTGACCGCCTTCGCCTGCAGGACGCCCTGAAGCGGCTGGCTCAGCTCTATCGGCACCCCGCTTTGCAGGAGGCGGCCCGCTTTCCCTTTCCCACAAGCTA
>JBFWRO010000460.1:0-3278 GCA_050248865.1 Thermomicrobiales bacterium
GACAATGGTCCGATAGCTGACGGGCTGTACCAGTTTTTGGCGCTCACCGTGTCAGTTTCAGGCTATCTGGCCCTGGGGCAGCTTTAAGCCCTGCCAGTCGTCGATCAAGGTGAATCAAGGATCCTTAGCGAGTTGACATTCATTCGGAAAAAATGAAACCAGTCTCCGAGATTGTCGATCAGGTTTTGGGCCCGGAGGGGATGCTTTCCCGTATGCTCCCCGGTTTCGAAACGCGACCAGACCAGGTGGCTATGGCTCAGCAGGTCGCTGTGGCGTTCGCCGAAACCGGCACATTGCTGGCCGAAGCTGGCACCGGCATTGGCAAATCACTGGCCTATTTGATTCCCGCCGCGTACTGGTCTATCGCGGAGGATGAGGCCGTGATCGTTTCGACCCATACCCGCGCACTTCAGGAACAACTCATTTACAAAGATGTACCTGTGGTGCGTCAGGTCATGAACGAAATTCTTCCACGGCGAGCCCTAAAAGCGATGAGCCTGAAAGGGCGGTCGAACTACCTGTGCAGAGAACGCTTCCTCACGGAAAGCGCGAGCCGGACTCCAGATCCGGAAATCGCAATGCTCGTGGCGAAGATGCGAGCGTGGGTGGAAATCACAGCGACCGGAGATAAATCAGAACTTCTGCTCTCGGAACGAGAGGACCGACAGTTCGAGCGGCTGTCGGCATCAACCGAAAACTGTTCGAATGCCGTTTGCCGAACGAAGCAGGGTCAGAAGTGCTTCTTCGCCCGAGCCCGCTCGACCGCCCAGCGTTCCGACATCGTCATCGTCAATCATGCACTGCTGTTCAGCGATCAGGGTTCCGGAGGTGTACTGCTCCCTGAAAGCACAAGACTCATTATCGATGAAGCCCACCATCTCGAAGCAGTTGCCACCCGCCAGTTCAGTTTCACGCTCACGGCTGCCGTTCTGGTGAAGCATGTGCAGTCACTCATTGAGTTGCGAGGTGCGTCTGCTACCGGGTTATTGCCAACTGCGGTGGGCATGTTGGCAAACTCGGGGGTTGTCTCTTCAGCGACCAATGGAAGTGCCAATGCGCTGGGCAGAATACGTGCTGCGATCCAGGACGGCGATCGGACGGCTCGACTGATAAGCGAACTCTTCGTGCATCTTGAGACGGTTGATGGAGGAGAGGGCGCGAGAGTTCGTACGTCGACCAGAGGCCAACCACTTTGGACAGAGGTCGAGATCATCGCCGATCAACTTCTCAACGATTTTCAGCAGTTGGAATCTCATTGCCAGTGGCTCATCAAGCAACTTGCACGCGCCGTTAATGAAAGGAAGTTGGCCGAGCCAGGGGAAGCGGCGTTGGCAAGTGCCGAAGCCTGGATGGATACCAGCCTCGAACTGGCATTTCAGCTTCGAAGCAGTTTTCTCGAACCAGATGAAAACGGTGTTTACTGGGTCGAACGAGAGTCGAAAGACGTGCTGGCTCTTCGTGCGGCTCCTCTCGCGGTCGGAGATTGGATAGCGGGGACGGTTCTGGCTGAGAAGGAGACCATCGTCCTCACATCGGCAACGCTGACCGTGGGGAACCGATTTACCTTGCTTCGCGAACAGGTCGGCGTGACCGATGCGACCGAGTTCGTTGCCCCTTCACCTTTTGACTATGGCTCGTCGGCGTTGATCTACGTCGCCAGTGACATAGCTGAACCGACGCATGTTGATTATCAGGATGGTGTCGCTGAAGCGATAATGCGGGTCGCGGTGGCGCTTCAGGGAAAAACACTGGCACTGTTCACCTCGAACCGGCACCTTCGCGCTGCTGCGGAAGCCCTCCGCGAACCGCTCGCTCAGCACAACATCGAACTTTTGGCGCAATGGGTCGATGCGCCACCTCAGGAACTTGCCGAGCGACTCCGCGACGGAGGTCCCGTTGTTGTGCTTGGCGCGGCTTCGATGTGGGAAGGAATCGATATTCCAGGCCCTGGATTGTCGGCGCTGGTAGTTGTCCGTTTACCATTCGACGTGCCCGGGGACCCGCTCTTTCAAGCACGGTCCGAACAGCACCTGTCACCATTTTTCGAGTACTCGGTGCCGAGAGCGGTGCTTCGTTTCCGCCAGGGTTTTGGACGATTGATTCGATCCAGCTCGGACAGGGGAGTTTGTGTCGTCCTTGACCGGCGTATCATCACCAAGGCATATGGCCGGGCGTTTCTCGACGCATTGCCGGATTGCCAAGTGGAGCGAGGACCGCTAACACAGACGGGATCGGTCGCTCGGCACTGGATCGAACGAGGCGCAGCGCATTCCTGATTCGATCCGATTTTTCATAGATATTTACAGGAGGGGCTCATGACTGAGACGATCGATCGCAATCTTGCCCTCGAACTCGCGCGAGTAACCGAGGCGGCGGCGCTGACCTCGGCCCGATGGATGGGGAGAGGCGACAAAGAGGCCGCTGACCAGGCAGCAGTCGATGCCATGCGCCTCGTGCTCGGTTCAGTCGACATGGATGGAGTCGTCGTGATCGGAGAGGGCGCTAAAGATGAGGCGCCGATGCTCTATATCGGTGAACGAGTAGGGCAGGGTGTCGACCCCAAAGTCGATATCGCCGTAGATCCGGTCGAGGGTACACGTCTCGTCGCGATGGGAATGGCGAACGCTATTTCGGTGGTGGCCCTCGCAGACCGCGGCACGATGTTTTCCTGCGAGGACATCGCGTATATGGAGAAAATCGCTGTCGGAGCGGAAGCAGCAGGGGTCATTGATCTCGACGCTCCACCAGCAGACAATCTCAGACGAATCGCGGCGGCCAAGCAGATGCGCGTTCAGGACCTGACAGTTGTGGTGCTGGATCGACCGAGGCACGAAACACTTGTGCATCAGATTCGAAGTGCTGGTGCGCGCATCAAGTTTATTCCCGACGGGGATGTGGCCGGTGCAATGATGGCGACGATGCCCGGAACAGGCATCGACGTACTGATGGGTATTGGTGGCGCTCCAGAGGCCGTGATCGCCGCTTCGGCGCTCGCGTGTTTAGGAGGGGAGATTCAAACACGACTCTGGGTGCGCAATGAGGTCGAGCAACGGGCTGTTGAGGAAAAATCGATCGACATACAGCGGATCTTTACGGGGAACGACCTGGTCGGAAGCAAGAACGTGTTCTTTTCGGCAACCGGTATTACCGACGGCGAGCTGCTGAAGGGCGTCCATTACTCGAAAGATGGAGCAACAACGCAGACGGTCGTTATGCGCTCGAGATCAGGAACTGTGCGGATGATCGACGCTCAGCACCGGCTGGAGAAACTCAATACC
>JBFWRO010000461.1:0-3274 GCA_050248865.1 Thermomicrobiales bacterium
ACACAACCATCCCAGCGCGGTCGAACCTTACGAAGGCGCGGCTACGGGGGTTGGGGGCATCGTCCGCGATATCTTCACGATGGGAGCCCGCCCGATCGCTCTGCTGAATTCGCTGCGGTTCGGCAAACTGGACGATCAGCGCAACCGTTACCTCTTCGACAATGTCGTGGGCGGCATCGGTGGGTATGGCAACTGCCTGGGTATCCCCACCGTCGGCGGTGAGGTGTTTTTCGACGACTCCTTTTCGGGCAACCCGCTCGTCAACGCCATGTGCATCGGTATCGTCGCTTCCGACGGCATCGTTCGGGCCAAAGCGAGTGGTGTCGGCAATTTGATCATGCTGATCGGCGCCGACACCGGCCGTGACGGCCTCCACGGCGCAACATTTGCCTCGGTCGATGATCCCGAGGCGTCCCATCGCGGTGTGGTCCAGGTTGGCAACCCATTCATGGAGAAACTCCTGCTCGAGGCGTCGCTCGAACTCCTGACTTCGGGCGCGGTCGTGGCCATGCAGGATCTCGGCGCCGCGGGGCTGACCAGCTCGGCCATCGAATGCGCCAGTCGTGGCGGTGTCGGCGCTGACGTCGACGTCGCGCTCGTGCCCCGCCGGGAAGAGGGCATGACAGCCTACGAAGTCATGCTCAGTGAAAGTCAGGAGCGAATGCTGCTCGTCGTCGAACCCCACGGTTTCGAGGCGGTCGACGCTATAGTCAAGAAATGGTCGCTGCATTCCAGCGTCATCGGATCGATCACTGGTGACGGGCTTGTCCGTATTCGCGACGGTGCAATCGTCGTCGCTGAAGTCCCCGCGACGTACTTCACGGACCACTGCCCGACCTACATCCGCGAAGCGGCGGAATCACCTGCCGCGATCGCGGCTCGCCAGACCGACATCGGGAGCATCGCCGATATCGCTTCGACGAGCGCACCAAAAATCCTGTTGGAGCTTCTCTCTTCCCCCAACCTCTGTAGCCGAAAGGCAGTGTACGAGCGGTATGACCACACCATTCTGACCAACACCGTCGTGGCTCCGGGTATGGCCGATGCGGCCGTCCTGCGAATCAAAGGTCTTCGTTCGGGGATTGCCACCGCGATCGACTGCAATTCTCGCTACTGCTATCTCGATCCCAACCTCGGCGCCAGGCATGCCGTGGCAGAAGCATGTCGAAACGTCTCCTGCACCGGCGGACGCCCGCTGGCCATCACGAACTGTCTCAACTTCGGAAATCCCGAACGGCCAGCCGGTTATTATCAGCTCGACCAGGCGGTTCAGGGCATGGCAGATGCCTGCCGGGCGCTTGGTGTTCCCGTCGTCAGCGGAAATGTGAGCCTCTACAACGAAACCGCGCTTTCTCCTGTGTTTCCGACTCCAACAGTCGGTGCCGTTGGTTTGCTGGACGACGTCACGCGGCATGCGACGATGGCATGGCGGGAGGGACAGATCCTTTTCCTCCTGGGAAGCTGGTCGCCGGGCCTTGGCGCCGGCGAGTTCCTGGCTTACTGGCACAATCTGACAGCTGGAAGACCACCCGCGCTCGACCTGGATCAGGAGCTCGCCGTGCAGCAGCTCGTGCGGCGATTGATCGCTGATGGCATCTGTCGGACCGCTCACGACGTGGCCCTGGGCGGTCTCGCGGTCGCGGTTGCCAAGATGGCTATCGTGTCCGGCATAGGGGCCGTGGTCGACTTGCCCGAAAGCCCTGGTGGTCGTGTCGACGAGCAGTGGTTCGGTGAAGGCGCATCGACGATCGTCGTTGCTGCGGACCCTGAAGCCGAGTCCGATATTCACAGCATCGCATCAGCGTTTGGCGTCAATGTGACGCGACTCGGGCAAACGGGCGAAAGTGGCCTGGTGTTCAACGGTGGCAAAGCCATTCCATTGAGCGCGTTGTCCGTGAGCTTCGAACATGGATTTGCCTGATACCCCGACACTCATGGCCTTGCCAGGAAGAAGTAAGATTGACATCAATGGAAGTTGAACTGTTGACGCCCGGTGCTGACCTCGACAAACCGCACGAAGAGTGTGGTGTGTTTGGCATCTACGCACCCGGTGAAGATGTTGCCCGCATAACATTCTTCGGCCTTTACGCGCTTCAGCACCGAGGTCAGGAAAGCGCCGGCATCGCCACCTCGAATGGCGCTCAGATCTTTCGCCGCACACACCTCGGGCTTGTGTCCCAGGCGTTCAATGAGGCTGATCTCGGCGCTCTTCCCGGTATGGCGGCGATCGGCCACACTCGGTATTCCACGACAGGACAGAGTAACGAGCGCAACGCCGGACCGATGTTGACCGTTGGGCCGCTCGGCCCTGTCGCGATTGCGCACAACGGCAACATCGTCAATGCCTATGCAATCAAGGAAGCGCTCGAAGCAGAAGGCGAGACCTTCGAAACCACGACTGACAGCGAAGTGCTGACGCGTCTGATCGCTCTAAGTCCCGGTCAGACGATGATCGAAAAAATCCGAACCGCAACTCCGACCTTGATCGGTGCGTTCAGTCTTGCCATTTTGACTCCCGAGGCGGTATACGCCGTCCGTGATCCAAAGGGCGTTCGGCCGCTCTGTCTCGGCAAACTCGGTGATCACTGGATTGTCGCCTCCGAGAGCTGTGCACTCATGACTGTCGGCGCCGAATTCGTGCGGGAAGTCGAGCCGGGTGAAATTATCGAGATTAACGAAGAAGGAATGCATTCATGGCCAGCGCCGGTCCAGAGCCGCCACGCCACTTGCCTCTTCGAGTTGATTTACTTCGCGCGCCCTGACAGTCAACTCCTCGACCAGCGACTCTACCTGGTGCGTCAGCGCATGGGCGCTGTTCTCGCCAGGGAGCATCCAGTCGACGCCGATGTCGTCGTCGGCCTTCCCGACTCAGCAACCCCGGCCGCCATCGGCTTCGCGCGGGAATCCGGAATCCCGTACAGCGAGGGTCTCATCAAGAACCGATACATTGGTCGCACTTTTATTCAGCCGGACCAGCGGCTCCGCGAAGTCGGCGTCGCCCTCAAGTTCAATGCGCTGCCCGAAGTTCTCGAGGGCAAGCGAGTGGTGCTGGTGGACGACACGATCGTACGCGGCACGACCAGTCGTCCGATCGTTCAGCTGTTGCGAAACGCTGGCGCGCGCGAAGTTCATATGCGCGTGCATGCTCCGCCGATGATGTATCCCTGTTACCTTGGCGTCGACCTGGCCCGCAGGGAGGAATTGATTGCGGCTCGAATGAGTGTCGAGGAGATCGGCGAGCATATCGGCGTCGATTCGATTGGGTATCTTTCGC
>JBFWRO010000462.1:0-3258 GCA_050248865.1 Thermomicrobiales bacterium
GATGACCAGTGAGAAACATCGTTACACGCTCGTGGAAATTGATCGGCAGGCGCCGACTGATGGCTCGGGTGTTTTCGGCTACGCAGGGATTGGTGATACGCATGGATCAACGGGAAATCCTCGATATTATGGCAGCAAAATTGCGAAACGGGTCAATCACCAGACGCCAGTTCTCTCAGGCAGCGGCATTGTTCGGTCTTGGCGCCGCAGCAATGCCCGCAGTGGTCAACGCGGCCTCTTCCAGCATGACCTCGGCAGCGCCGCTCCGGGCTCAAGCCGAGGGTGAAGTGCGCTTCCTGATCGCCGAAGCGTTCTGGGCCGACTGGCACCAGTACAACTCGACCGCTCAGAGCCAGCGCCGCCTCGGTCAGCAGATCTTCGACTCACTCATTCAGATCGAATCGAGCGACTTCTCGGCATATACCCCCGGCCTCGCTGAAAGCTGGGAGCAGGTCGACGAAACGACCTGGCAATTCGTTCTCAGGCAGGGGGTGACGTTCCACAACGGCCAGGCGTTCGGACCGGCGGACGTCAAAGCGTCGATAGAGCTGGCCACCGGCGCCACTGCCGAAGTGACGGTCACCGCTTCCCGATTCGTGCCGGTCACCGTCGAAATCATCGACGACGTCACCGTGCAGCTCAAAACAGAAACACCATTTGCGCCGATGTTGAATGAGCTCTCCCGGCTGCCGATACTCAGCGCCGAGGATATCCAGCCAGCCGACGATCCCGCAACACCGTCGGCCGGAGCGGAAACGATCGCGGCCTTCCCCAACGGCACCGGTCCATTCCGGCTCGTCGATGATCAGCAAAACGTCAAAACAATGGAAGCCAATCCGGATTACTGGAACGGGGCGCCGCAAATCAGCACGCTGGTCTGGGAATACATTCAGGATGGCCAAACTCGCCTCAATGCATTCCTCGCGGGGCAGGCGCACGCAATAGACCGCGTGCCGCCGGAGCATCTCCCGGTGATCGAAGGGACCGATGGATTTTCAGTGATCTCCGTGACAGGGTTCGAGGATGTCAATCTCTGGATGCGCCAGGATGCCGCCGCTCCCTGGGATACGGCAAACGTCAAGCTTCGCGAAGCGGTTATGCTGGGAATCGACAGGCAAGCACTGGTCGACAGCCTTGTTGGCGGAGCGAGTCAGGTCGCAATAAGCCATATCCCAAATGGCGCAGTGTTCGCGACACAACAGGAACCGGCCTACGCATTCGACTTGGAAGCAGCACAGGCGGCCCTTGCAGAAGCCGGATTTGCAGATGGGGGTCCGGACCTGCCGTTATGGGGCGTCTCCGGTTTTCTCCCACGGGGCGAGGAAGTTTCCGAGGCAATCGCCGACAGCCTCGGTCAGGTTGGATTCAACGTTCAACTGCAGATCACGGATATCGCCGGTTTGATCGATGGTCTCTTCGCCGAGGACAAGCCAGGGCTGTTCTTCCATGTTAGCTGGAGTAGCAACGGCGATCCACATGGTGCGCTGGCGACCTTGTACAAGTCACCTGGCGCCTGGGTAGGGATCAATGACCCACAGGTCGACCAGCTCATCGACGATGGAGCCGCAGCTACTGATACCGATTCACGAGCTGCCATCTACGAGGAGCTGCAGGCGTATCTGTGGAGCAATCTGATTCACATTCCGCTCTACAAAAGCGATTTCACCGTGGCACATGCGGACGCAGTGCAGGGTATCACGGTGCTTCCCAATTTCGATACGATCTTCCGCAACGCCACGATGGCCGGATAGCGACTATCCGGATATCGAGGAGAGGATCGACCCGGGACCGCTGCGGCGGTCCCGGACGTTGAATCTATGGCCTTTTACGTTTTACAGCGCTCAATTCAAATGGTCATTGTGATCATCGGTGTGGTGACAGTGACCTTCTTTGCCGTGCGACTCGTCCCAGGCGACCCCGCCAGATTGATGGAGCCACCGGGAACCCCTGAATCGGTGATCAAGATCACCCGAGAACAACTCGGCACCGACAAGCCGATCCCTGTGCAATATGTCGAGTTTCTGAAACGCTTCGTCCAGGGTGATCTGGGCACATCCTTTCGCGGCGGGCGTCCTGTGATGGATACCGTCCTCGATGCATTACCGAATACGCTTGCGCTGGGTCTTATCAGTATGGTGCTGACGACCCTCCTCGCGTTCAGCATCGGAATCGTGGCGGCATTGCGGCCGAATGGCTGGTTCGACCGGGTAGCGCTGGTTTTTTCGTCGATCGCTCAGGCTACTCCGGGGTTCTGGCTGGGCGTCATGCTTGCGCTCCTCTTCGCAGTGGAGTTGCGATGGCTGCCAGCAGTAGGTAAGTCAGGATGGAAGAGCTTCGTGCTGCCAGTTGCCACGCTGGTCATTTCTCTGATGCCTCTGCAAATCAGAGCGGTCCGCCAGGCGTTCATCGAAACCATGGGTGAAGGATTCGTCCGCGCGGGACGTGCCCGCGGACTCGATGAAGCAAGGTTGCTCGGCGTCCATGTAATGAAAGTTGCGGCCATTCCCCTTGTCACGCTCATAGGTTTGCAGGCCGGCTACGTGCTGGGCGGCTCGATCGTCATCGAATCGATATTCAATTGGCCGGGAGTTGGTACGCTGGCCTTACAGGCAATCAATCAGCGTGATTTCCCGATGATCCAGGGCACCGTGCTGGTCATCGCCATTGTCTACACGCTCGTCAATTTCTTCGTCGACATGACTTACGCGGCGCTCGATCCGCGGGTCAAGTATTGAGCACTCATGCCCTTCTCTGATTTCACCGGTGACATGCCGGCAAGCGAGGCGGCGATCGGGGCTCCGAATACGCCGGGGACGGTTTCACCTACACGACAATCGTTCTGGCGACTGTTTGCCAAGCGCAAAATCGCCACTGCCGGATTGATCGGATTTCTGATCATCGTGATTCTTGCTATTGGGGCTCCATTGGTAGCCCCCCATGACCCGCTTCAGCAGAACCTGGGCGACAATTTCAAACCGCCGATGTGGAAAGAGGGCGGCACCTCCGAATATCCATTGGGCACCGACCCTCTCGGGCGCGACCTGCTCAGCAGACTGATCTACGGCGCTCGCTACTCGCTGGCTATCAGTGTTGGGGCGGTGATCGTCGGCGCGCTTATCGGTTTCGTGGCTGGTCTCATCGCCGGATTCTACGGGGGCTGGACCGATACGGTCCTCATGCGTCTCGGCGATATTCAGCTTGCATTTCCCTTTGTCCTTTTCGCGATCGCCATCCTGGCAGTGTCGCCGAATCGCACCG
>JBFWRO010000463.1:0-3256 GCA_050248865.1 Thermomicrobiales bacterium
CAGGAGGAATGTCGGGGATTCCCGGTAGTACGGAAGCGTGAACTCCACCTGCGTCGCCCGGTTGACCGTCACTGTCATGAACTGGATGACGATATCAACTTTGTCCGACAGCAGGTTCGGGATGCGGGCATTCGGCTCCTGGACGACAAACTCGATGTACTCGCGGACGTGCTCATCGTCATTGGCCAGTGGATCTTCTTCGATACCCATCAGGCCAATGGCAATCTCCTTGGCCATGTCGATATCCATGCCTACGAGCTTGCCGCTATCATCTTCAAAGTGCCACGGCGGGTTGGTGGCGCCTGTCCCAACGATCAGCTTGCCACGATCGAGGACGGTCTTCAGGCGGCTGTCGTCGATGCTGTCCACAGCCGATGCTCTGCCATGGGCCGCGAGCCCTAGCCCGGCGGCTCCTGATATCGCAACGCCTGTCCGAATGAGTCTCCGCCGACTGCTTTTGCCAATTTCCTGGTCTGACATGGTCGCGAATTCCTCCGGTCATTCGGTCCTGTGGGACGCTTTACGCGCTATTGCGTTTTGCACCCGACCAATTTCGGATGTTCTCACAGGAATGCCGCAGTCTATAGGTCCGACGACAGATTGTGCAAGGCGCGTGCGATTCATGGAGTTCCGTTGCGTCATGCGGCAGCGGTTGACGGAGGTCGAGCAGCCTGGACGCATCGAAGGTGCCGGAGGTTCCAGGCGTGATCGCGAGGCTACGACCGCAATGAGTCCCTCTCCAGATCTCGCGATTGTTCGCGGCTCAGTGGCGGATTGCCAGAGAGCCGTCAAGCCACTGAGCGCAGCGGCATGGCAGGGTGCACGTCAATCGATCACACTGTCAACCTGACCGAAGCGAAGACATGTTCACATCAATTCTCGCTACGATCAACATCGAATCGGGACCATAATACTGTCGACGGAGGAGGCTGATCGCTGACCCGCGAGACGATCACAGGCGACGACTCTATGCGTGCTTTACGGCAAAGAAGGAGGACGTGATGAAGAGACTCATCGCAATTGCAATCGCCGCACTGTTTGCATTCACGGGAATGACAGGCGTTGTCGCTCAGGGGACGCCGCAGGCGGAAGGAACCATCCGCATTGGCGTCCTGAATCCGACAACCGGGTCATTTGCCGTCTTTGGAGAACAGGTCAACGCCGGCATCCAGCTGTACTTTGATTCGGTCGAGAACGCCGTGGCGGGTCAGCCAATCGAACTGGTTTTCGCGGATACCGCCGGAGACCCACAGCAGGCGCTCGATCAGGCCCGCCGCCTGGTGGGAGAGGAGAACGTCGATCTCCTGATGGGCATCGTCAACTCGGCCGTCGTGCCGCCACTCGCCGAGTTCGCGGCACAGGAAGAGGTTCCTCTGATCCTGTCGGTCGGGGGCGCGCAAGTGGCGACTGGTCCGGATCGCAGTCCTTTCGTCTTTCGCACGGCGCTGGCGAACGGTCAGCAGGATCGGGTGCTTGGCTGGTACACGGCCGCCATGCTGGGCAAGACACGCGCCGCCACGTTTGCCTGGGACTTCATCGTTGGCGAGGAGCGGGTCGGAGGTTTTGCGGAGACATTCACCGCCGCGGGCGGCGAAATCGTGAGCCAGCAGAAGCCGCCGCTGGGCACAACGGATTACGGCCCATTCATTGGTCAGGTCGATCCCACGAGCATCGACGTGGCGTATGCCTTCTTCGCCGGACCCGGGGCGCTTTCCTTCGCCCAGCAGATGGCCGACTTTGGCGTGACACCGAATGTCAGCCTTGTCGCCTCCGACTATTTCACTGCGGGCGTATTGCAGGAAATGGGTGACGAAGTGTTGGGGACGGTCCAGGCTGGCGGCTACACCACCTCGATCGATAGCCCGGAGAACGCCGCCTATCTCGAGCTCTTCCAGAGCACGCAGGAACGTCTGCCGGGCATCTACGATTACGAGGGCTACCTGAGCGCGATGGTGGTCGCAGACGCACTGGAGCGAGCCGGCGGCATAGGGGACGAGCAAGCGTTTCTCGATGCGATGGAAGCGACAGATCTGACCACGCCCTCCGGACAGCTGGTTTTCGATGACCAGGGCCAGTCGGTCCGCACGATCTATGTGACCGAGATCGGGCAGGGCGAGAACGGTCTCGTGCAGACGATCATCGAGACGATCGATGCCGTTGGTCAGGATTGGGTACCGGCGGACGCCTGACGCGGGACACTTTGACGGCAGCGCGATGAACGCCGGCAAGTCGGCCGCGTAACCATTTGCGAAGGCGGGTTGCGACCGCAGGGTTGCCCCGCCGTTCTGCGGTCCGCGTTTGACGATTCTCGTCCGCGGACCGCCAGGACATCACCATGCGGTTCTGGGTATTTCAGACATTGAACGGGCTGACAACAGGCGCGCTGCTCTTTTTTCTGGCGAGCGGCCTGACGGTCATTTTCGGTCTGATGCGGATTTTGAACCTGGCCCATGGCGCACTCTTCCTCTTTGGCGGGTTTGTGGGGTTGAGCGTCATCGAGCGGACGGAGAACTTTTTCCTCGGCGTCCTCGCCGGAGCAACGGCCGCCGGGCTGCTTGGGCTGCTGATTCAGCAGGCGTTTTCGCGATCGCTGCTCCGCAGCCCTTTCAATCAGGTGCTGCTCACGCTCGGACTTGCGTTCATCATCAGCAACGCGATTCTCGCCTTCTGGGGCGGAACACCGCAGTTGATCCGGCCACCCGAGTCGATGCGCTCGTCACGTGAGGTGTTCGGTGTGTTCTATCCGGAGTACCGGCTCTTCCTGATCGTGCTTGCGGGTGTCATGGGAGCTCTGCTTTACCTGATCTGGGACCGCTCGCGACTGGGGGCGATCGTACGAGCGTGCGTCGACGACCGGGCCATGGCGGCGGCGATGGGCATCCGGGTCGATCTCGTTTTTGCGGCGGTCTTCACGCTCGGCGCAGCACTGGCGGGCATGACCGGGGTGCTGGGAGGCCCGGTGCTGGGACTCTCCATCGGACTCGAGTTCGACGTTCTGTTGCTGGCCGTCGTGGTCGTGGTCGTCGGGGGAATCGGCAGCCTGTCGGGCGCGTTCGTCGCCAGCATGCTCGTCGGACTGATCGACGCCTACGGCAAAGCCAGGTTTCCCGAGCTCAGCTACTTCACGCTTTTCGTGCCGGTCATTCTGATTTTGCTTTTGCGTCCACTCGGCCTCTTCGGCCGGTCTGCAATCGGCTGAGCGGATGCGCCGCTTACGCGACGACCTTACCGTCATTCTGGCCGCCGTGCTCCTGGC